>CAYQTK010000005.1:0-49778 GCA_964420375.1 uncultured bacterium | reverse complement strand
TTTACATGAAGAACGATCCGGAGCGGCCCGACCTGGCGCTTTGCGTGGACGTGCTTGCGCCCGAGGGCTATGGCGAGATCATCGGCGGCGGACAGCGCGAAGACGAGCTTGCCGAGTTGGAGAAAAAGATTGAGAAGCACAACCTGCCTCGCGAAGCCTTTGAATGGTACCTGGACCTCCGTAGCTACGGCTCCGTTCCCCATGCCGGCTTCGGACTGGGCATTGAAAGGACAGTGGCCTGGATATGCGGACTCCACCACGTCAGGGAGACCATACCCTTCCCCCGCATGCTCGGTAAAATCCGGCCGTAATTGCCTTTGATATGACGAACTATGAACATAGGTTCCTGGAGGCGGGCTTCTTAATCGCCTTCCTCTCGTGGAGTTCCTTTTCATGACTGTAGATAGTTCCCGTTGCGAAACTCCGTTTTCGGAGTGCGAAAGCTTGCTTTCGCTTTTTTAAGTTCCGGCTTGCCGGAACTTAAAAACAGGCGTCTCGTAAACTGTGAGCCTCTTGTGGAGCACATTTCCGACAAGTAAGCTTCCCGGCGGAGAAAGCGGACAGCAAGCTGCCGCACTCCAAAACAGCGCCGCAAAAGTCAGCAAAACCTCGGTTTCGCAACAGGCACCAGATATTCGAATAAGTCAGTCTGGAGGTAACGTGACGCCGCTTTTGGGGGACTACGGGTATGGATTTCCAGAAAACAGTTGACGGTTTGTTCAAGCTGTTTCTGCCTCGTCTCAAGTGGGCGCAGATAGAGGTCACCAGTTTCTGTAACGCGGAATGTATTTATTGCCCTCACACGGTATACCGGGACACTTGGCAGAACAGGCACCTCGATTTGTCGACTTATAAAAAGCTTGTTTCTGACTTGCCGAAGACAGACCTTATTTTCCTGCAGGGATGGGGAGAGCCTCTTATGAATCCTTGTTTCTTCGATATGGTTGAACACGCAAAGTCGAAAGGTCTGCGGGCGGGCACCACCACCAACGGTACATTGATAGATGAAGATACTGCCGACAGGCTTGTTTTTGCGGGCACTGACATAGTTGCCTTTTCCCTTGCAGGCACCTCCGAGCAGAACGACTTCTTTAGAAAAGGGGCCGAGCTCAACAAGGTTCTGGAAGGCATCAGGTTCCTGGAAGCTGCCAGGGAGCGCAGGAAAAGCCGAACCCCTGCGATTCATGTTGCTTACTTGCTTTTTCGTTCAGCCATGGATGAGGTTTTCAAGCTGCCGGAGTTGCTTCGGGGGCTCGGTGTAGGCCAGGTTGTGGTGAGCACTTTTGACTTTGTGCCCGCAGAAGAGCTTGAAGAGGAGACAATAATGCCGGCGAGCGAGGCTGAGTACAATTTTTTTGTGCACCGGCTCGACCGGGTTGCTGGAGAAAGCGCGCAAAGGGGCATTGATCTTTACTACCAGGTTTACGGGCCGGGTCCCAGGCGCATATCTTGCACTGAAAATCCCCGGCAGGCTTTCTATATGACCTCTGACGGAACAATATCCCCTTGCGTTTTCACCAACCTCCCGGTAGAGCAAGCCTTTTGCTACATCAAGGAAACCGGCAATGATGGCATGAGTTTTTTCTGGAGAAAGACAAGGGTCCCCAAGCTGGTCTTCGGCGACATAAACGCAGAGCCTTTCCATCGCATCTGGCGTAAAAAGGACTACATTGCTTTTCGCAACTCTTTTGTTGAAACCCCCCGGCCGTGCAGGTATTGTCCGAAACTGTATATAGGATGACAAGTCCAGTGACGAGTGCCGGCCCGGTTTTTCTTGCAAGCCTGCGGCCAAACAAACTGGAGATGGCATAACAACAGCCTTAAAGGAGTACAAAGATGAAGAAGACTTTTCCGGTACGCAGTCTTTGCAGCAGCGAGGACGGCGAGTATGTACTTGGTTACCGCGACCTTGACACCCATGCCTGCTACCTTATCTATGGCGAACTCGGCCCGCAGGAGACCGGCCGCAAGGCCTGTCCCGGCCATGGTCACGAGGAGATACTCCTTGCAGTGGCTGGAGAGCTGGAAATCCATGCTGCAGATGAAAAGATGGTCTTGCATGAAGGAGAAGCCGTGCACCTGGTTGAAGAGGAGACCTTTTATCTGTCCAACCCGAGTGACTCTCGCGCAATATACGTGATGGCAGGCGGACATTCGGGCGAGCCGCATCACTAAAAGAACAAATGATTATACCGACCGTCGGTCTATCCTCCGGAGACCCCGGTTGTCGGGTTGGAGTACTTTGACGTAGCCTTCGTTCCCTTCGGTGCGGAGCTTTTTGAGCATTAGGCGGGCGACCTTTTCGCTTTGTCGAGTATCGGTTACGGCGAGAACGGCGGAGCCGGAACCGGAGAGGAATGCCCCGTATGCTCCTGCTTTTTCTGCCGCGGTTATTACCGGTTCGAGGAAAGGCAGGAGTTCTTTTCGGAACGGCTGATGGATGTAGTCCTGGAAAGCGCCTTCCAGCAGCTCCGGCAGGTTATTGGCCAGTGCGTGCACCAGCAGGACCGCCTGCTGCATGTTCCTGACTGCGTCCTGGAGAGGGACGTTGGGGGGAAGAACGCTTCTCGCTTTTGCGGTGGAAAGCCGACGGTCGGGCACCAGGACAACGAGCCGATAGGAGTCCGGCATGGGGTATCTTATCCACCTGATTCGTTCCCGGTGCCAGCCGGAGACGGTTAAGCCTCCCACTTGCGATGCAACCGCATTATCAGTGTGTCCTTCCAGCCGGCAGGCTATCTCCAGGAGTTGGTCGGATGAAAGGGGCTCATGGTTCAAGATGTTCAGCGCAGTAAGAGTGGCGAGCCGGCAACAGGCGGAGCTTCCCAGCCCTCGCGCCAGGGGGATATCGCTTGTAAAGCTCAGCCTGGCTGGTCCGGCGGTTGTGCCCGCTTTTTCTTCCCAAGCGCGGACCGCCTCCATTACTGCGTTGCGGGCATCTTCGGCAAGGTTCTCTGCGCCTATCTCCTCTTCCACCAGGATTTCGCTGCCGCCGGGGGTTGCAGTGAGTTGCAGCGGCCATTGCAGTGCCATGCCCAGGGTATCGAACCCGGGTCCCAGGTTGGAGGTTGACGCCGGTACAATCAAATTGACAGGTTTTTGCATCTGTTGGAATGTTTTACTTGGTTTCTTTGAAGATATCGTAATACTCTCTGGGATTGATAAGGCCTTTCTTGGCGAGCAGCTTGAGAAGTGCTTTCAATTCCCTGGAGAGTTGCGGCTTGTCCTGGTCTTTTTCATATGTTTCATTCTGTAGCGGAGCACTATCCGATTCTGAAGATACCAACAGTTGGGGATTGTGCGGTGTTCCCACCCGGGAATGTTCAATCTGGAGACCTACTGTCTGGTCCTGCTCCTCCCCGAGCGAGGAGTCGATTTTCATGCTGTAGTCTCCTTGGGCGTTCTGCTGATAGAAGTACTCTCTTATGACGTATCTTATGGTACTTTCCAGGGCAAGGGCAGGTTCGACCTTGCATCCGATGCTGAAGCGTATCTCGTCCTGAACGCTCACGTTGGTGGGGTCTGCCATGGCAAGTACCAGCACCTTTCCCTGGGGGGTGTTTTTTACAGCCACCGGGAACACGGAGTACTTTTCAGCTACTTCCAGCGGGACCAGCTTTATGACCGCCTCGGGAATGGTGCTCCTGGAAAAGTCGAAAGCGGGAATCTGCAGTTGCCTGGTCAGGGCTTTAAAGAAGTCTTTCTCGTTTATGAACCTGCGGTCAAGGAGTATAGTACCCAGTTTGCCGCCGTAGCGCTTCTGGTCCTCGAGAGCCTCTTTCAACTGCTCCCTGCTTACGGCCCCTGCCTCGATAAGTATCTCACCCAATTTTTTCTTTTTTTGCATTAAGTCCCTGTGCGTGCTTTTGGAAATTTATTCTTCGAGCTCTTCAGTCAGGGTCCCTCTCCTCCACTGCTGATAGTGCTTGTTACAAAATCCTTTGCTGCGGTGCTTGTTATTGCAACCTTTAACCTTGCATTTTTTCGCAGGAGACCGTTGGGGTCTTTTTCGGGTTTCTTTCTTCTCCGGTTTCTTTTTCTTTTCGGGGACGGACTTTTTTATTTCTTCGGCCGGCGGTTCGGATGTTTCAGCTTTTTCTTGGTTTTTGTCTTCGTACTCCTTGGTCTTGTCGGATTCCGGTGTTTCCTGTCCTTTTATGGATTCAGATTTTTGTTGCACATCTTGTTCGGGCTTAAGTTTATCTTCCGTGGAGATGGCGTCCTCTTGGTTCATTCTCTCCGCCTTGTCGGAAAGCCGGTTTATGACTTGATCGACTTCCCGGTTCATGGCCGTCTCCAGCTTCTGTTCTCTCATCCTCCATAATATCCACAGGCCCAGTACAAGAACTGCCACGATCAACAGATTGGTCGTGTTCCATATGGAGTCGCCCGGATCGAATATCCCCGGTTTGCTTTTCGGTCCGAAAAAAAGCCCGCGCAATCTTCCGTTCGCCTCCCTCACCGCCTGGAGGCGGGGTTTGGCTTTATCAAGTTCTGAGTTCATCTGCGCGATCAAATCGTCGAGATTATCAGCGCGGGCGGTCAGCTTGGCGCGGCCTTCATCCACACTTTGGACCTGCTTGTCGATCATATTGATCTGGGCGGCCATGAGCTCTTTTCTTTGCTCGTCCTGCCTGCTGCAGCCTATGGTTAAAAGAGCCAGGCATGTTCCGAAAACAGAAAATATTTTAATGGCGCTCTTCAATTCCCACACCCGTTATTGCTCGCTTTTAGATGTTGCTTTTACCCGGAAACGATAGAAGAGCCATAAGAGTAGAATAAAGAAAAGCACCCAGAGAATGTTCCAGGCGGGGTTCTTCAGTGCAGAGGATGCAGGTGACTCCCCGAGACCGTGCTGGTTCAGCTCGCGGAGCGAGGTGATTCCTTTATTAGCGGCCTGGATGCGGGGAGCTTCTTCATCCAACTCCGCACGCATTGCTTTAAGCTGGGTCTCCATCTGGCTCACCATCTTCCGCATGTTCTGCTGATGGCTCTCAATGGCTTGAACCTGCTTCTCAATAAGGGTAATCTCCTGGGCTACCAGTCTTTTCAGATTTTCGTCCTCATTAGAGCAGCCGGTGGTTGCTAGACATAAAACCAGTACGAGCCCCGCTACTAACAAATGGTTTTTAAAACGATTCTCCTTCATTTCTTTTTCTCCTCCCTTTCTGAATTCCGAGCTTAGGCGATTATTTGAACGAGTCCGATCTGCTTTTGTTCTTTATACTAAAAGACCCGCTTTTAGTCAACCCGTAATTTTAAAATCGGGTAAAAATCCTGCAAAAATGGCTCGGGGAACTATTTTAAAAACGTCTCCAGAAATGGTGAAAGACGCCCTGCCGGTCAATCCTGTGGAAAGTGTGTGCTCCGAAGTAGTCGCGCTGTGCCTGGATCAGGTTGGCCGGCAGCCACTTTGATCGGATGCCGAAAAGGTAGGCGAGAGAAGCTGACATGGCCGCAACAGGAATACCTCCTGCGGCCGCGCTTCCAACTGTGGCTGCCAGTCCTTTTCCGGCCTTTCTGATTCTTTCTGCAAGCGGAGAATAGAACAGGATGTTGTCCAGCTCCGGGTTCTCCCGGAAAGCTTTTCGGATCGTGTCCAAAAGCCGCGTCCTGATGATGCATCCTCCTCTCCAGACCGCGGCTGCTTCAGCCAGGGGAATGCTGTAACCGTCCCTTCCGGAGTTGTCCTTGAGAAGGGCCATGCCCTGGGCAAAGGCGCAGAGCAGGGATGCCGACAGCGCATCTTTGACATCCTCCTTGGCTTGCTGCTTTTCCAAAGTTGCCGCCTCCTTTCCTTCAAGTGCGAGGATGCCGGCGGCCTCCAGCCTTTGCTCCCTGCAGGCGGACAGGGCCCGAGCTTCCACGGCGGCGCTTATGGTGGGCACCGGTGTTCCGGCCTCCATCGCGGTCTCCACCGTCCACCTGCCCGTGCCCTTCTGGCCCGCCTGGTCGAGGATCAAGTCGATCATGTCTTCACCGGTTTCCGGGTCACGCTCTTCAAAGATGTGGGAGGTGATCTCCATGAGGTACGAGTTGAGCTCTCCTTGGTTGTACTCGTTAAAGGTGTTTGCCAGCTCGCGGTTTGTCATTCCGGCCAATGTCTTGAGTACATGGTAAGCCTCGGCAATGGCCTGCATGATGGCATACTCGATTCCGTTGTGGACCATCTTTACCAGGTGGCCCGCTCCGCCGGGTCCCATCCGGGCGGCGCAAGGTTCGCCATCCACCCGGGCGGCAATGGAAGCCATGAGCCCTTCAAAAAGCCGATATCCCTCTTCCGGTCCGCCGATCATGATGGAGGGTCCATAAAGCGCTCCCTCCTCTCCACCGGATATGCCGGTCCCCATGTAATGGATGCCCTTGCTCGCAAGATAGCTTGCGCGGCGTTCGGTGTCCCTGTAGTGGGAGTTGCCCCCGTCGGCTATAACGTCTCCGGCATCCAGGCAGCCGGCGAGCTCGGAAAGCATGCGGTCCACAGCCTCGCCTGCCTTGACCATGAGCAGTATCCTGCGGGGGCGTTTCAACAGGGCCACGAAATCGGCAATGCTCTCTGCCGGGTTTACGCGCTTGCCTTTCGCTTTTCCTTCCATGAACTCCCGGGTCTTTTGCGCAGTCCGGTTATATATCGCGACTTTGTATCCCCTGGACTCGAGGTTCAACACCAGGTTCTGGCCCATCACTGCAAGGCCCACGAGACCGACATCGCATTCTTCCATGAGCACCTCCCTTTTCAGCTTGTCTCGGGCTTCAGCCTGTGGAGCATCTCGCCGGCGCGCGGAACCACGAGGACTCCCTGGTCTTCCTTTCCTTTCCATTCCTCCGGATTTATGCTTTTCGGGTCCCGGTAGTCAAGGTTTATCTTCTCGCACCTCGAAGGGGGAATGCCGGTTGCCAGGGACACCTTGATGCGGGGGTGTTCCACGCCGTCTTGATATGTACCCGCTCCCTTTAAGTGAGTGGAGTGGGCCAGCACGCACCAGGAATGGTGTTTAAACTCGTCCCATTGTTTGAGGAAGTAGTCGCGGACGTGGTAGCCCACCTTGTCTATGTCCTTGCCGTGGACGTAGGACACCTCGGTTATGTGCGGAGCATAGATGATCACTTCTCCGCTGTCGGCAATTACCGGTTCGAGCTTGTACATTCCCTTGGCTCCGGTCCATATGTCCTCGTACATCTCGGGCATGACGGATAATACCTGGCGGTAGGGTTTTTCCGCGTATACTATGTGCACGCGTGAGGACAGGTCTGCTGCTGCTGCCCATGCTTCATAAGGCTCTCCTGCGAAAAGCCCGGCCAGGTCCTGCTCGCCTTTGACCACCGGGCAGAAGCAGAGGGTGGAGAGACCCATGATGCCGGCTGCCTTTTCAATAACGCTTCGTACCGGCGTGTCCCGGTTGCCGATGATCTCCATGCTGGTTATGGTCGCTCCCAGCCAGTGGGTAATGTCGATGATGTCCCTGCCCGCAATGCCGGGGAAGTAATACTTGTGTCCGCCGGAGAACCCGACCACCTCGTGGGGAAACACCGGTCCCAGAATGATGAGCTTGTCGTAATCAGACACCATCTTATTGATGGTCACCGGGACCTCCATGCTCATGAGACCGCCGGAGAGCGACTCGACCTCTGCCGCGCTTATGGTTCCGGCCTTGGCAAACGTGTCCGGCCGGTCCCACAGGTGGTTGTAAATGCCCACTTGCGCGTACTTCTTTTCCCTGTCTTGCGCTGATATCCCCACCAGCTTTTGCAGGGACTCCCCGGAAAGAGGAGAGTGGGTGCCCAGTGCCACCAGGAAATCGAGCTTCTTGACGCGCGGAAGCAGGAGCCGACAGAACCGCTCGAAGAACCAGGGCAGAGGCATGCTGCGGGTGTTATCGGGTATTACCACCAGCACGGACCTGCCAGCCGCGCCCCAGCCGTCTATTGCGTCTTCTGCTATGCCGCCGGCTTCGTCCAATGACATGAGCCCTTGTTCATATCCTTTGCCGATCATGTATATAACGCCTCCAGCTTCAGTGTGCTCCAGGATAAAGTAAGAAAAGCAAGATATCAATGAAGCTTTATATCGCGGTTACCTCCCTGACCCGGCTTGAAGCGGGTGGGTAAATATATTAATCTAGCTTCCATGGCCGCGAAAAAGAGTTTTATAAAATACATCGCGCTTATCCTGCTGGTCGCGGTTTTGTCGGGCTTAGTGGTTTACCGCTTTTATTTCCAATCTGGTCCGTCCATGAACATAGTGCTGGTGTCCATTGATACTCTTCGGCCGGACCATCTCGGTTGTTACGGATACGAGCGGAACACCAGTCCGACCATTGATAATCTGGCGAAAGAGGGAGCGAGGTTTGAGATCGTAGCCAGCACAACCTCCTGGACCCTGCCCGCGCATGCCGCCATGTTGACCAGCCAGCCGGATATCATCCACCAGGTGTTGTGGGACGATGACCGGCTCGATCCGCACCGAATCACCATTGCTGAACTCTTGAAGAAGCAGGGATACCGGACAGGAGCGATCTTTACCGGACCATATCTGCTGCCCAGGTTCGGGCTCGACCAGGGGTTCGACGATTACATTGACGCGACCCGCTATGATAAAAGTATAGACAACTCCGAGGTTCTCCAGGCCTCGGAAAAGGACAGGACCACCCGTTATGCCATGGACCGGATGGAAAAGTGGCTGGACAAAGAACCGGACAAACCCTTCTTCTTCTTCCTCCACCTGTTCGACGTGCACCCGGACTTCATTCCCCCGCCTCCTTATAACACCATGTTCGACCCCGATTACCTGGGCGACATCGAGGCCAGAGACCTGTTCAAGAGCAAAAAAATCCACAAGAACATGGACCCTCGCGACTTAGAGCATATTATCGCCTTGTACGACGGAGAGATACGTTTTGTTGACCAGGTCGGCATAGCGCGGCTTCTGGATATGCTTGAAAAGAGGGAAATGCTTGATAATACGCTCATCATAATAACTTCCGATCACGGCGAAGAATTTTTCGAGCACGGAAGCATAGCTCACCGAAATAACCTTTATGACACCACCCTGCTTGTCCCTTTGATCATCTGGCGGCCGGGACTCATACCGCCTGTTGATATAACCGGCAGCCAGGTGCGTCTCATTGATATAATGCCCACCATCCTGGACATGCTCGGGATGGAGAAATGTCGGGAAAACACCGGCAAAAGCCTTATGCCCTTGATCAAAAACCCCGCGGGTCAGCATGATCCTCGTCCCAACATTGCCGAGATCACCGGAAAAACGCTACACATGGAAGGCCTGCGCCGGACATCCGACAAGTTAATATATGACTATAAAAAGAACAAACCCTACTACTTCAATCTCGAAAAGGACCCTGCGGAGAAAACCCCGCTCCCCCTCGACAAAAACCCCCAGGCAAATGAAGCGGCCCGCAGGTTCCAGACCATCCGCAAAAGGGCTTTGCAGGCCAGTGACAGCCTCCAATGGGGAAGCACCGAGTCTCAGCAGATGAGCCAAGAGCTGAGGAAAAGGCTCGAGGCCCTGGGTTACGTGGAATAAACCAGGGACAGTTCTCTGTTTTCTGCTTTCCCTCTTTTCTTAATCCCTGAAATCAAAGCTATAGGTCCTCTCCAGGGGCGCGTTTTCGACGTGGCAGTGGCCTTTTTCTCCCGATTCTCTCGAACAGTACAGTCTGGAGTTGTCCCATAATGTGAAGTTGTCGGAGCCCTCTCCATAGAAAACAATCCGGATTTTTTGGTTGACGTCGGTGAATCCCCTCAAGTCCTCTTTGTTTTCCCTGACAAGGGTATCTATCTTGCCCGGATACAGGGGTAGGATGGAACCTGACTTCACAAACAGGGGTATCTCGCCCAAAGGCGCGGGCACCGTCACCTTTCCGGGACCCTCATATGCGTCTCCCCTCCAGTAATGATACCACTTGCCGGGAGGCAAGTAGACCTCCCATTCCCGGGCGCCGTCCTCCAACACCGGCGCCGCCAGCAGTCGGTCGCCAAGCAGGAACTCGTAGTCCTGCCGCGCGGAGCCGGGGTCATCAGGGTAATGGAGCACCAGGTGTCGCATGACCGGGTAGCCGTGCTCTGCCGCCTCGTGGACCAGGGTATAGATATAGGGGAACAGGGCGGCATGGAGTTCCGCGTACTTCTTGTAGTGCATGAGCGTTTCCCTGTCCTGGTCGAACCGCCAGTGCTCGCAGGGCTCGTGTCCGCGGTGGTTGCGCATCACCGGGCAGAGCGCGCCGAACTCCGCCCACCTCATGAAAAGCTCCTTGTCGGCAGGAGTGCTCATGCCGCAGTGATAGCCGGCGATGTCGGTAGTGCCGACGGGATGTCCGGATATGCCCACCGACAACAGCCCGGGAATGTTGGAGGGCAGGCCGTCCAGCTTTTCAAAGCTCGAGTTCTGGTCGCCGGTCCACATCACCGGCGCGTACTTCTGAGTGCCGGTGTAGCCGCCGCGCACGAAGAACACCCAGTCTCCGTTCGGCCTCGCTTTTTCCCAGAACTCTCTGCCCAGCCTGGCCCATAACACCGGGTAGTAGTTGTGCAACTCCCAGCCCGTGCTCCCGTCGTAGGATACCGAGTCAGGAGGGGTATACTCGGAGAAGTCGTGCATCCAGCCGTCCACTCCCCAGCTTTCCGCTTTCTCGAAGAAGCTCTGTTTCCACCACTTTCGGGCTTGCGGGTTTGTCAGATCGAGCTGGGCCTTCTCCCACACCGCCAGCTCATAAAGATAGGGCTCGCCATCCTCGTTCATGGTGAAGTAGCCTTTGCGTTCGCCTTCAGAGAAGACTTCGGCCTCCGGGCTTATGTTGGGCTGGAAGTAACCCAGGTATCGAAAGCCGTTCTCATGCAGGTCTGCGATCATCTTTTCGTAATAGGGGTACCTGTCTTGTTGCAGCTTCCATTCCTCGCGCCACCACCAGTCTTCAGCCCAGATCGCGCTGGTGGGGATGTCCTGTTCACGCACTATACGGGCGACCTCGCGGAGGCGCTCTTCACCCTGGTTGCAAACGTTCCATACCCCAAAAACCCACGGCAGGGAAGGAGTTACCCTGCCGGTGTAAGCGGTCTGTGCCTCCATGACATCCAGGGGGGAACGGCCGTAAAAAACCATGAAGTCGAAGCGCCGGTTCCAGTTCTCGATCCGGAGCACATCCGGGTCTTGCTTTCCGAAGTCGAACACGCTGTAGTGGGTATCATCTAGTAAAAAGCCATAGCCGCGGGGATTCAGGAAAAACGGCACCGGGTAATAGGTCATGTCCTCCCCCTTGGGGAAAGGGTTGAAGCTTACATCCCGCATGAGAGCGCTCAGCTTGCCAAGGCCCAGGCCGCCTTCCTCGCACCAGACGCGGACCTCGGAGCCGCTGTGCTCAGCGGTGTTGAATCGCTCTCCCATGCCGTAGTAGCGCTCGCCCGAGTCTTTTTGAAAACGCACAACCATCCGGTTTACGTCCGGCCGGTCCAATACCTCGGTCTCGACACGAAGCGCACCTCCCGAAACAAAAGAGACCCGCATCCGCACCAGTGCCTTGCCGCCATGCTCTTTTCCCAGGTCCGCGATTAAAGCCCCGCCTTTCTTTTCCACTGACAACACCTTGTCAACATGGGTCCAGGGCTTTTTTAAGCCGGGGGTCCATTTCCACCAGGAGATGAACTGGTAAGGCGTCTGCCCGCTCACAGTGGTAAAGCTGATACTTCCGGTGGTCTGCACAAGCTCCATGCCCGCATTGTCCCGGACCAGCAGCGAAAAAGGATTGCTCGCAAGCTCGACGCGGAGGCCGGGACCCGGAAGCACAAACGCCTTTTTCGCTTTTCCCGCTCCCGGCATCAATATTGTCAAGATCATGACGAATGAAGCCAGGGCCGCCACAAATGCGGAACCATGTGACTTTGCTTTTCCATATTTTTCCATCAGCGTGCTCCTTTGCGGAGTTTTGGGCTCTGCTTTTAATTTGTGCCCGTTGCAAAACGGAGGTTTATTTACTTTTGCGGCAGGCACTAATTCTTTGTCTGGCTTTGTTTGCGTTTATACGTAAGGTCAAACGCCCACAGGTCGTTGGAGTACCAGGAGGTTACGTAAAGTATTTTTCCGTCCTCGGTGATGTCCATGCCGCAGCATGATTCTCCCAGGTTCTTTATGTGACTTCTGAGCTTTAGCTCGGCAAGGTCTAAAATGGAGACTGAGTCCGCATAGTAGTTGGCTGTAAAAGCGAACCTGGAGTCCGGTGATACGGAGACTACCTTGGGCCCTCCGCCTACTTTTATCCACTTTATGACTTCGAGCTTTGCCGGGTCTATTACCGCGACCTGGCTGGAGGCCTTTCCCATGTTGGAGCAGAGCACGTACTTTCCGTCGGGAGTAGTGGTCACGTGACGGGGATAGGCGTGCATTTTGAGGACCTTGACCTGCTTGCCTTTCTTGATGTCAACTACTGAGAGGTTATGGCCGTTGAAGTTGGCCACGAAAAGGTATCTGCCGGAGGAGTCGGTGTCGCTTCCGCGGGGGTTTACTCCTACCCTGACGTTCATCATCAAGCGGTTTGTCCGGGCGTTGATTATGGATATGGTATTGGACGACCAGTTAGACACGTAGATGTCGTCTCCGGATGGAGAGAGGGTGACGATTTTGGGGTTTGTTCCCACCCTGACGGTCTTTTTAAGCTTATAGGTATTGGCGTCAATGATCATCAGCCTGCCGGTGTCGAAGTTGCTTGCATAGGCTTTCTTGCCGTCGGGCGAAAAGGCCAGCTCCACTGCCCTGCCACGCAGATAAATCTCTTTTTTCACCTTGCCGGTGGCTGCGTCGAACACGGTGATGTTGCGCCTTCCCTTGAAGCCGAAGTTGGTCACCCATGCTTCCTTTCCGTCGGGGGTCAAGACCACTCCCTTGGGAAGACTGCCGGTTTTTGCCCGAAAACGGCGTTTCCATTTGACCTCCATCTTTGGAGGCACCGCTTCAACTTCCAAATGGTCTCCCTTTTTCAGAGAAGATTTTTTATGGGAGCCCTTGTCATCATTTTCCGGTTTTATCTTTTCTTCTTTAAGCTCGGGCACAGCCGGCGGGAGTATCTGGGAGTTGGCCGGGACTCCCGGCTGCAGACAGATTAAAAAGCAAAGAGCAACCGGAAAAAAAAGATATGCTAATATTCGATTATTCAACGTTCTTCTCCCACGCGTTCGGCCTCAGTTTTTGCAATCGACATCCCGAATTTACTCCCGCCACGTTACCGGTTCGAGCTCGCCGAGCTCCGCCATCACCGGCCAGTTGCCGGTGTCGCTCTCTATGGAATGGGAAAAGCCGTGCCTGGTGCTTATCCTGCCGGAGTAGGAAATGGGGACCTTGCCTTCCTCGAATATCATGCCCTCCACCGTGGTCTCGCTCTTCGGCGCGGGGGGAACAACCAGAAGAACGCGGTCGCCGGCTTCTTCCAGGCCCTTGGTCTCGCCGATGAGCTCCTTGAGGTGATCCAGCCGCAGCGGAACCGCTGAGCCGGCCCTGGCAAACACTGGAAAGGACTCCAAGGGGTAGTCATAGGTAAAAGAGCAGCCGGCCTTATAAAGATAAAACCTGCTCCACGGCACCCGGCACTTTTCGGTGGCCAACAGAAAATCCTCGCTCAGATACAACGGTCTCCAGTTGCTGCCCGCGGGCAGGTTGACCTTCACCTTGCCGCTGTCATCCTGTACGGGAACTACCAGGATGTCTTCGCCCAGAAGGTAATCGTCCTTGAACCTGGAAAGGGGAGTGATCATGGAGCGGCCCTGTTGCCACGCCTTCACCGCCTCGGTAAACAGGTAAGGCTCGAGTGCACGGTGCATGAGGGCATAGGCCCGGAATATACGGGTGGTCTGTTCATCGTACTTCCACGGAGAATGCTTTCCCGCGCCCCCGGTCTCCATGAGGGGACAGAAGGCCCCGAACTGGGCCCATCTTATGAGGACCTCCTTTTTCGGAGAGCCGCGATAGCCGCCGATGTCCGAGCCCACGATCAGGTAGTTGTTGCGGGCGGACTCCAGAATCCATCGGGTTGCCATCTTGAGCCCGTCAAAGGTGGGGTCCTGGTCTCCCACCCAGGACATGAAGCTCTTCTCCACCGGCGCGAACTTGAGGTACACACCCGCTTCCAGGGGATTGGTCCAGATGGGAAGCCCGAACACGGACTCGTTTAGTACCTGCTCCATGGGCCTTGCCATGATCACCGTCTTTCTGCCGGTCTTGTTCCGGGTGTAATCGTAGAAGTCCGAGTAATAGGCCCGGGAGTAGTCCTTGCGGGCCTGCCAGCCTTTGATCAGCATGAAGGGATCGGTGCCGTCAACCTTCCAGCCGTCCAGGCCGAGCTCGATGGCCTTGTCCATGCGCTTGTGCCACCACTTTAGTGCGCGGGGGTTGTCGTAGTCGATCAAGCCTCCGGTGCCCTTCCACCACTCGACTTCCTCCATGCCGTCCACGAAAAAGTCGTTTTTCAAGCAGTAGTCATAGCCGGGGTCCTCCAGGTTGATCATGGAGGTGATCCATAAAAGTACCTTAACGTCCTCCTGGTGAAGGTCGGAGATGAGTTTGGCCATGTCGGGGTATCGCTCCGGATCGGGCTCGAACGTGTTGTACTCCGTCTCCCACGGCGAGTCAATGATCACGGCGTCCACCGGGATGTCGTGCTTGCGGTATCCCTCCACGAGGTCATATGTCCCTTGCGTGGTCGATTCGTCCTGCCAGACCACGTGGCCGAAGACCCACGACGGCCAGGGCACGTCCACCGGCTGAGGCGCCGCCATTTCCGAGCGCACTCCCAGAACGCTGAGCACTATGAAACAACAGCCAATCAAAGCCGTGATTGATTTCTTCATGATATCCTCCCTCTGTGACCCTCTGTCACGGACCATAATATCATGCTGGAAGGAAGTTAAGGAAATGATCCGGTGACGGTTAAACAACTTGTGGTCTTTTATTCCGGCATCAATCATTTTTCCTTAAAAGCCCCGCGCGGCTTAATAGCTTCCGCAGCGGTCCGGCGGCGCGGTTTGCCGCTCCGATGATAAATGCAAGGAATGCGTGAAGGGGCAGGGGATGTCTTTTCAGCAGAGCGGACCTGGAGATGAAGCGGAGGATGCCGCGGGGGATTGCGTGCTTTCCCTCTTGGAATTCGTTTACAAAGAAAGTGACCCCCCGCCGCCGGTTTACCTTGAGCATACTGAGCCAGGCCAGGGTCACGTAAAAGGCGTGTTCCCGGTCCGGGCTGTTATGGTAGAATGCCATCATCTCGGTGAAACCCAGCTTCGAGTACTGGTCCAGCATGTTCTTCTTGATTACTCCCTCTTTCAATGCCCTGCTGGCGAGCTCCGTGCGGGGAAGGTAACAAAGCGAGTACAGCTTGAGGTTGTAAGGCCTTGGCAGGGACAGGATGAGCTCCATGGTCTCTTCAAGGTCTTCGCTTGTCTCAAACGGGTTATTCATGATGAAGTCGAGCCACAAGGATATGCCCTGGCTGTGGAACTCACGTACTGCCTGGAGGATTTTCGCGTTCGGTCCCGGCCGGTGTAAGACCTCTTGCCTGGTGCGCTCCGAACCGCTCTGGATGCCCATGGTAACCGCGGACCCACCCGCGTCCTTCATGGATTTCGCAAACTCCGGGTTTGCAGAACGGGGATGGAGCTCGACTGTAAACGGGACCTTGATCTCCTTTTTATAAAGATCGAACAGCTCCTCGTACCAGTCGCGCTGCGTGCTGAAGTTCTCCTCCTGGAAGCTCACGTGCCGGATGTTAAGATGCTCTGTTGCCCTCCTGAGCTCTGCGATGATGTTCGCAGGCGAGCGCGTGCGGTAATACTTGCCGAGCCCGGTGTAGACCCCGCGGAATACATTGTTACTGCAGAACGAGCACTGATAAGGACAACCCCGCGAGGCTATGACGCTGTAGTTGATCGACTGTTTGGGGTGCAGGTAGGGGTCCCTTTTATAGAGCCGTCCTTTTTCGATGAAGAACTTGTTTTGCGCATCCAGGCTGGGAAAAGGCAGGGAGTCAAGGTCCTGGATCAGGGGGCGGAGCGGGTTCTTGACGACTTCGCCGTCCGCTGTTTTCGCCCACAAGTTGTCTATGCCGGAGATCGGCTCCGAGTGCTTTATTGCCCGGGCCATGTCCTTTATTGGTCCTTCGCCTTCGCCTATGCAAACCACGTCAGCGTGCTCGATACATTCTTCGGGAAGCAGAGTGGGATGGGCTCCTCCCCAGACCACCACTGCGTCGCAGGAGCTGCGCACTGTCCGGGTAATATCTTTTGCCATGTCCAGGGCGAAGCTGCGCATGCTTATTCCCACAATCTTCGGACGGCGCTCGGCGAGCAGCTCGGCAAGGACCCGGTAGTCGTCTTCACCCGGCCACGCCACCGGAGGCCTCGGTCCCCAAGTGTACTTGAACCCTCCCTGGCGTGGTCTGTGCCGGAAGAATATCAGGTCAGCAGCATATCCGCATGACTCCAGCCCGGCGTGGATGTACCTCGTTCCCATGGCATAGATGTCATAGATACTGATGAGAGCGGCAACAGGCGAAGCTGCGGATGTGTTTCCGGAAAAGGGCATCTTATATATTATACAGGCGGCGGAAGATGTTGAAAATTCGTGGCTGCGGCGCCCGATAAGCCCGGCCAGGCAAGTATTGCATGCCCGGAGCATCTGCGATATCTTGCTACATATCCTTATATCAAGGGGAAATGAAATGAGTCGCAATATATAGAACAGGAAGATATCTGAGGGGAGGAGAGGTTATGAGAAAGATTGTTTTGGTTTCATTCATTATGATGACGGGGATTGCACTGTTGTTTGCCGGAGTTCTTCTTGCAGGCGGTAAAGCCGAGAAGACGCTGGAGCGCAGCGAGGACCCGGTAGTCATCAAGGCTTCCGATCTTGGTAACATGAAAGGCGCAAACATAGAGAAGCTTTCGCTCTTTGCCTACAATGACGGCTCGTTTCAACCGGTTCCTTTCCAGGTTGACGAGCGGCTTGCCGACGGCTTGTACATATATACCGAAGGTCCCGACAACAACGCCGACAAGGGCAACAAAAAGATGGACGGCCACGACGAGCTGGTTTTCATGGCCCGTGACAGCGGTGATAAAGCCCCTGCCGATGCTTCGCTTCCCTGCAGTCCTTCGCAGTCGATGGAGCTTGCCTTGTCTGATCCGGCAAAGGGCGGCAAAGCCTGGCTTTATTTTGCCGAGTGCGGCGACAATGCGCCCCGTAGCGGCCGGGATTACGTAAGCCACGAGTTCGACGGCAGCCGGGACTGGGTGAAGAGCGACCGATATCATTTTTCGGAGAAGCGGGGCGAGAGTTACTTTGACTGGCTTGCTTTGAAGGACGAATCCGGCGAGGTTGAAGATAACCTGGTGGACCGCCTCAAAGGCAGAGGGACCATTCGAGCGGCCGCGGGCATGATCAAGATAGATACACCCGAATCGGACGTTAAAGGCAGCTTGAAGGCCTGGATTGACGGGCCGGTGCGGGTCATCCACCTCATGGAAGGATACATCAAGTTTTCAGTGGTCAAATTAAACATCGGCGGCGTTTCCCAGAATTTGTTTTATCCCAATTATTTCGTGACCCCCATTACCGTGAACACGCCCGTGCCTCCGGATTCGGTGCTTACCAGCTTCGGGATGCGCTACGCCATTGACTGGAACGAGGAGTTCGAAGGCACCCGGTACTATGATCCGGTGAACGACCAAGGGGTCACGCTTGACGGCGAGATGTCGGAAGCGGAAAAGAACATGGACTATGAGACAGGCCACGAATGGTACGCCTTGGCCGGCGAAGAGGGCAACATGGTGGTCCGGCTGGTGCTTCCCGACAAGTGGCGCGGGGTGGTTCCCCAAAAGCTCTATTATGTTGATGATGAAGACGCGGAAGACCCGCCGGAGTCGGAGCCCGGTCAGAGGTGTGCAGGGTTTGTAATGGACGACCTGGTCCATATTCCCGCGGGGAAGCACACCTATCATCTTTATTACATGGTCCCTGCGGAAAGCCCGCCCGCGAGTGTACCCGACATGTTGAACATCCTGGACAAGCCCGTCAAGGTAAAATCCAAAAAGCGGGATTGAGGGGAAAGAACGGATAATGGACTCCGCGAAAGCGTTGATACGAAGGGCCCAGGCTACAGATATCCCTTCTATTGTGGACATCTGGCAGCAGCTCATGGAGGACCATGGCAGACGTGACCTCGGCTACTGGGGCCTGGTTCCGGAAGATGATGCGCGGCGGATATATAGAAGCCAAAAGAGCAATGTCCTGGAGGACCCGGCTTACGTTAACCTGGTGGCCCGGGTTGACGGCCGAGCGGTCGGTTTTATAAACGGAGTTGTTATCACCCGCCCTCCCATGTTCCGGGCGAGCAAGATCGGCAGGATAAACGAGGTCGCGGTTGAGCGCGGGTTTCGAAGACAGGGCGTGGGCCGCCTCCTCATCCAGGCAGCAGTGGCGGAGTTTGCCGAGCGGGGCTTCGAGTACGTGGACCTCATGGTAGACAGGGACAACCCGGAAGCCATCAAGCTGTATGAATCAATGGGGTTTGCCTCCCGCGAGCTCCATCTCATAAGGAGGCTCGGGCCGCCCCCCTCGGGGTAAACGGCACTGAGGGTTGCCTTTAATCTGACGGCATCCGTATGCTGGGGGAGGGCAGGGCTTATAAGTTGCGCTTTAAGTCTGGCGCCGTTCTTTGAGGTCTTCCAGGAGCTTCTTGACCTCGTCCTTCCTGGACTCGTCTCCGTGGGGTTCTATGGGGGTCACCGGCTGGCAGAACTTGACGACCTTTTCGAAGCTGGAAGAGGCCGGCGGCTTGAACAGGAAGACCAGGGGCAGATGCTGGCTTTGGTTGAAGCCCAGCTCATATGCTCGGGTGGCGATTGCCACGTTGATGCCGTTGATGATGGGCAGCTTCAAATCCAGGATAAGAAGATCGGGTACACTGTCTTCTGATAACGCCCGGCTCATGGAAAGAAGTGTCTCTTCTCCGGTGCGGAAGCTCCGGGTTTCGATACCGTGTTGCCGGCCAACTTCACCCTCGAACCAGTCCCGGAAAGAAGAAGAAAAGCCGCCGGCCCACACCACGGGTGTTGCAGCGGAGGTTTTAACATTGCTGCCCGGGGATGAGCTTACTTTACTGCTTGTGCCCGATGCCACGGTGAGCTGGAGAAGCAGTTTTGTGTCGCCCACCTCGAGGATGTCGCCGTTCTGGAGCCGGCTCCTTTTCACTTCCCGGTCATTGATGCGGGTCAAGCCCTGGCCCATGTCCTCGATATAAAGCGAGTCATCGTTCCAGGTAAGTCGGACATGGGTCTCGGCGACCCCCTCTCCCCTTAGCAGCACGTCAGCGTATGCACCCGACCCGATATAAGCGGGAACCGTATCAACCGGATACCTGACTGTATCAGCGCTCTCGGAAAGCGGAGTAAAGGAGATGCTCACTCCTGTCGGCAACTGTTTTTTATCCATCGGCACAATAGAAGTAATGCTAATACCAACCCGAACAATTGTCAATTATTGCTGACAAGACAGATTTCAGCTAAGCTGCACATAGTTGAAAAGAAAGGAGGTCCGGATTGGTACAGCTTTCCTGTCCGGCTGTAGGAGTGGCTTTACTCAGGGAGGAAGACCCTGTTACTGAAGCAGCCAATTACCACGGCATATCTTTTTGCGACGCCGTCCGTAGGTCCACGTTGGGCGAGCCCATGCTGCTGCTGCCCGGCTCCATCAACACCTGTCGGTGGTCCCCTGCGGTGCTGGGCCTGAAGGAGCCGGAGACCGGGTTCGAGAAAGGACTTTCCCCCCGGCTTCCGGCAGGCCACCCTGGATTGCTGGTCTCGCGCCTTTCGGAATGGCCCCTCCAGGGACGCAATCCAGATGTGGTTATAATCCGAACCGGGAGGGATGAGTTCGCAAAGCTGATTAGCATTGTTCCCCCCTCCCGCCTTTTCGGGCATGGAGAGGGCGTAGACAAAACCGCTGTTCCCCTGCTTAGTGGGAATCGCTCTTTCCGTGCCGGCCTGATACGTCTTTTCAACCGGGGCCTGGACATCATGGGACGCTCATCTTTGTGGCACGAATTTACAGTATGGGCTTTTCGGAGGGAGTGGACCAGCAGGGCGCTGAACTTCGTTCTCGACCGTTCCATGGCCAACATGTCCATGTGCCGCAACTCCACGGTCATACCCTATCTTACCGGCAGGATGAACGTGTCCCATTTCTGTACCGGCGGCATCTCCTGGGGCAAGAACTCCCCCCATTTGCTTACCGGCGGCCTTCCTTATGATCTTTACAAGGAACTGGAGGGGAGCATGGAGGTGAGAAAAAAATAGAATCAGCGGTCGCTGTTTTTGTCCTCGGAGCGCTTTTCGTTGTCGCCGGAGCCTTTGTTTTCCTGCTTGTCTTTTTTCTTGCCCTTATCTTCGTCTTTCTGCCACCAGAAGAGGGCTTTTTCCCACTTGGGTTTTATGTCCTGTTTATTGCCCTCGAGCTCGGCTTTCTTCTCCCGGATTTTCCGGCGGAGCGACATGAGCCGCTCGACCACTGCGGACCGGTTGTTCAAGGTAGGGCTGACGAACGGCAACAGCCAGCCCGGGTCCCGCACCATGGAGTAGGTAAGCCTGGTGGTGTCCTCGCCTTCGGGGAACTTCGCAAGTGAAGCGGAACCATAGAGCATCCTCAGGTTGCCCTCATCCATCTTCCAGGAAATCCTGCGGCCGGGCTCGTCCTCTGTCACCTCCACCGTGTAGTTGAAGTTGGGGTAGGGCCAAAGGTTGTTGATCATGACCTCCAGCCGGGCAATGTCTCCCTGCTCGTTTATAACCTTGCAAGTGGTGATGTCATCGAAGAGCCCCTCGTAGTGCTGATAATCGGTGAGAACCTCCCACACCATCTCGGGGGGAGCGTCAAAGTGAATCCTCGCCTGGACCTCGTTCACCAGGGTGTCGGGAACTTTTTTAAAACTGATAAGTATTTCACCCTCCAGAAGACGTTCCTCGTCGGATTTCCATACCTGCGAGTAACTGCCGGCGGAAAAAAGCACCACCAGCAAAAGCACGGAAATCAACATAAATATTTTCGATTTATAGTTCAAGTCGGTTTCTTTTTGATGTAAATATTAAACTACCTCTAACGAAACGGCGGTATCAACGCCGTCAAGGTAGTAAAACATGCTAGAGCATTGAGGTCCCAAAGTCAAGAATACCCCATAATTAGTTCCCGTTGCGCGTTCGTATAGGTTCTTTTCGCAGGCTACACTAAAAGCGAATAAGCACTGGACCGGAATAACAGCAGAGAAACCCTGGTTTTCGTAAACTTGACCTCTCTTCTAAAAGGTGTAAATATCAAGGTGCTGCACAGGGAAGCATGATAGAGGCAACAGGAAAGGCGAACGATCTATAGGAAGAGGCCCTTTCGAATCGACTCCAATTAAAGGCGGCCCGGCCGGCAAACCAAGGCTTGCAGCATATTGTGCGGGATTTTTTAAAATGACCAGATTAGGCTTTATGGCAAGGCTATTGACCTTGATTACACTTATCGCCGCCTTCCAGGTAGGCTCGATCGAGTTGTTGATCTATCACCTCATGTTGCCTGATTCGGCCGAGCTTAAGGTTATGCTGACCAATCCCGGCCCGCTGGTCATTTTGCTGCTCGCGTCTTTCATGTTCATCATCTACTTTTACGTGAAGCCGTTGCCCGATTTTTTGAAGAACATGAGGGAAGGCCGGGAGATCACCGACGATGAGGCCCTTCTCGTCCAGCGGAGGGGAGTCAATTTTCCTTATTTCATGGCCTTCTTCGCTTTTCCTTTTTACATGGTGGGAGGCACGCTGGGCGCCTGGGAAATAGCGCGGGTCCTGGAATGGCCCGGCACTCTGCTGGTCTACGGGTTGGTGGGCGGCGTGTTGAGCTCCTTTCTGGCAGCGCCTCTCTCTATCTACACCTATACATGGGTCACCACGCCGGTGGTCCGGCTGGCCGGCGACTCTGCGCCCGGCCTTATGCCGTCACGTTCGGCGGGGCGCCGTATCCCGGTAAGCGCCAAGCTCATTGTGACCATGTTTTCTCTGGTCATTGCCATGACCGGCTACGCGGTGACGGTAGGATACTCCCAGACCCGGCTTCTTGTGGAGGAAGTCGAGCGCTTCGAGACCGCCGCTTTGGAGGGCGGCGTCGTAAAAGCGGAGACCGCCAGGTTGTCCGCCTATTTCGAGAAAAGGTCCCGCATTCAGCGCTCCATCTATATCACCATTCTCATGGTCGGCGGCCTCACCGCTTTTGTACTCGCCTATCTTGCCGCCCGCGACATTACCGGTCCGGTAAAGATCATTAAGAACGAAACGGAGAGACTTAAAAGCGGCGATTACGACCGGCCGGTCTACCTTGTCAGCAATGACGAGTTCTCCGACTTGGGCATGGCATTCAATCGGATGCTGTGGACAATAACCTCCCATATCCGGGCCATGGAAACCATGGTTTCGACCCTCCGCCATGGAGTTGAACAGATTGATGACGCAGTGGCCACGGTATCCGCAGTAAGCAGCGAGCAGGCAGGTGAAGCCACCCAGCAGGCAGGAGCGGTCCGGCAATCGTCGGCAGTGGCAGAGGAGATACTTGCCGGCGCCCGCCAGATAGCCGAAAACGCCGGCATGATGGAGGGGATGGCAGTCTCTACCCTCGAGGCCTGTGAAGCTTGCGAACTCAGGCTCGCCGAGGCGCATGACGGGTTCGCGGACATATCTTCCCAGGTGGACGACATCTTCCGCGCAATGGAAAATCTCCAGGAACGCTTTCAGAAAACCTACAAGATCGTGGAATGGATTGAAAACATTGCCGGCAGGATCGAGCTGTTGTCCTTGAACGCTTCGCTTGAAGCAGCAGGAGCGGGAGAGTACGGCAGAAGGTTTGCGGTGGTGGCCCAGTCCACCCGCAGGCTGGCATTGCACTCTGCAGAAGCCGTGCAGGAGATAAAAGAGCTTATCGAGTCCATACAACAGGAAACCATCGAGTCCACCGGCATAGCCGGGAAAGGAAAAGAAAAGGTGGACTTCGGAGGATCGGCGATCGAGACGGTAAGAAGTGCCCTCGACGACATCTCTTCTTACGCCGGATCAACATCAGCCTCCGTCCGGGAGATAAGAAGTTCCACCGAACAGCAAACCGCGGCCACCGAGCAAATGGCCGCCTCCATAAACCAGATACAGCAGGCAGCAGAGCAGGTGGAAAAAGGAGCAGGAAAGATAAAAGACACCGTAACCGGACTTAAGAACTTCTCCAGCTCATTGAAAGATAAAATAAAAAAGGATGATAAACCTGTAAGCTCTTTATGAAGTCCGCCTCCGGCCTTCAGGAGGACTCTTTCTTTAAAAGGCTTTCCCCGTACGAGCAGTAGGGCTCGGCCGCAAGGTAGCTGCCGGTAAGGGCATATGCCCGGGCGCGGCAGCCGCCGCAGACACGGATGTAGCCGCAGGAGCCGCAAGGGTCTTCGTAGCTCTTCCAGTCCCGCAGCTCGTTGAAGAGCGGCGAACTCTCCCATATCTCTTTAAAACTCCGTTCACGAATGTTGCCGGCCCGCACCGGAAAATAGCCGCAGGGGTAGACGTCGCCTTTGTAGCTCACGAAGCCGAAGCCCATGCCGGCAAGGCATCCCCTTGTCCGGGCGTTCAGCCCGAAGTGTTCCACGTCCACCGCGATTCCTTCCTCCTTGGCCCGCTGCCGGAGTATCCGGTAGTACTGCGGCGCGCAGGTGGGCTTGATCTCCATGTCGTCGTCCCGGTTCTTTTCATAGATGTAATTCAAGATGCGCTCGTAATCTTCGGCGCTTATAAGCTCGGCGTCCGCCGTGCCCCTGCCGGTGGGGACCAGCATGAACAAGTGCCAGGCGTGCGCTCCGAGCTCTTTCACCAGCCGATAGATATTGTCCAGGTCGTGAGTGTTCCTCCTGGTGAGCGAGGTGTTGACCTGCACCTTTATGCCCGCCTCCTGGAGTATCTTCATGCCCGATACGCTTGCGGAAAAAGCGCCCGGCTGTTGACGGAAGTCGTCGTGGACCGCGGCGGTAGAGCCGTCCAGGCTTATGGAGCAGGTGGAGACGCCCGCGGCCAGAAGCTTTTGTGCAACATCTTCGTCTATCAAGGTCCCGTTGGTGGAAACCGCGGTGCGAAGGTCAGACGAAACTGCATAAGACGCAATGTCATAGATGTCATCCCGCAGGAGCGGCTCGCCGCCGGTAAGAATTATGATGGGAGAAGCAAAACCGGCCACATCGTCAATAAGCTCCTTGTACTCGGAAAGGGAAAGCTCGCCCTCCGGAGCGGAATCGCCGGCTGAAGCACGGCAGTGGATGCAATTCAGGTTACAGCGCTGGGTCACTTCCCATGCCAGCACGCGCGGCTTGAATCTGTCGTGGCTTTCGTCTTTTGTCAATCCGAAAGATACCCTTTCTCGACTGCTTCCCTGGCATAGTAGGTGATAATGAGGTCCGCGCCCGCCCTTTTAATCGCGGTCAGTGTTTCGCGGACGATCATGTGCTCATCAATCAATCCGCGAGACGCAGCGTTTTTTATCATGGAGTACTCCCCGCTCACGCTGTACGCGGCAACCGGCAGATCGAAGCTCTCCGCCACCGTCTTTATGATGTCCAGGTAGGGTAGGGCGGGCTTGACCATTACCATGTCCGCGCCTTCTTCGACATCAAGCTCGACTTCCCGCAAAGCCTCCCTGCTGTTGGGCGGGTCCATCTGGTAGGTCTTGCGCGTTCCCTTGAACTGGCCCGACCCGGCGGCTTCGCGGAAGGGACCGTAAAAGGCGCTGGCGTACTTGGCTGCATAGCTCATGATGACCGTGTCGGCAAATCCCGTCCCGTCCAGTGCTTCGCGGACCGCTCCGATCCTGCCGTCCATCATGTCGGAGGGCGCGACCACGTCAGCGCCCGCTTCTGCATAGCTTACCGCAATGCGGGCGAGGAGCTCGAGGGTCGCGTCGTTGTCCACGTCGTCGCCGGAAGGAGTAAGTATGCCGCAGTGACCGGAGTCGGTGTACTCGCAGCAGCACAGGTCGCAGATAACGCAGGTCTCCGGAGACTTTTCCTTTATCGCCCGGATAGCCTGCTGGACGGCCCCGTCAGGGTTGTAGGCCTCTTCCGCGCCCGGCGATTTCTTTTCAGTGACTCCGAACAGAAGCAGCGCGGGTATGTCGAGCTCGTGAAGCCGGCAGGCCTCGCCGGCAACCAGGTCGGGGGAAAGCCGCTCCTGGCCGGGCATGCTTTCAATGGCTTCACGCTTGTTGGTCCCTTCGATCACGAAAAAGGGCATGATAAGGTCCTGGGGAAGGACCCGGGTTTCCCTTGCCATTCTCCGCAGGCTCTCGGTCCGCCGGAGCCTCCTCATCCTGGTCCGGGGAAAGCTCATTGGATCTCCTCCTCCGTCAAGTAACAGGCCGGGTCTGCAGCCCACATGTCGCCTTCCTTGGCTTCGGCGCGGGCCCGGAAGCCTCCCCTGCAAACCTGCAGGAAGCGGCAGCGGGCGCACTTGCCTTTTACCAACTGCTCGCGTCTCCGAAGGTCGGCGAGCAGCCGGTTATCCGGGTTCAACCAGATGTCGCCGAAGTCCTGCTCCCGCACGTTTCCCAGCACTTTGTCGCGCCAGAACTGGTCGGGAAGCACTTCTCCGTTCCAGGAGATGCATGATATGCCCTCGCCGGTGCTTCTCGCCCGGTTGGTCTCGATCATCCGTAAGACCCGGTCGGCCAGGTCAGGACGGTTGCGCCGCGCCCACCACCAGATGTAAGGCCCGTCCGCGTGGTTGTCCACCATGAGCACTTCCTTGCTGTAGCCTTGCTCGTGCATCTCGATGGTTTTCTCAATGATGGTGTCCAGGGTCTCCCGGGTCTGCACGTGGTCCAGGTCTTCTTCGATCAGCTTTGTTCCCCTGCCGGTGTAAACCAGGTGATAGAAACAGATGCGCTCGATCTCGGCCCGGATAAGCAGGTCGAGAAGAACAGGGACCTCCTTGTAGTTGTGGCGCGTAAGCGTGACCCGCAAGCCGGTGCGGATGCCTTCTGCTTTGCAGTTCTCGATGCCATCCAGAGCTCTCTGGAAGCACCCTTTCACTCGCCGGAACTTCTCGTGGGTCTCTTCCGTTCCGTCCAGGCTGATGCCCACGTATCCGAGGCCGCAGCCTTTGAGATCGCGGGCCATCTCTTTGTCGATAAGCGTGCCGTTGGTGGAGAGAGTGGTTCTCATGCCCATGTCCGAAGCATAGTGCATGAGCTCGAACAGGTCTTCGCGAAGCAGCGGCTCTCCTCCGGAGAAGAGCATGACCGGACAGCCGAACTCTGCAGTGGAGCTGATCATGTCTTTTGCTTCGGAGGTGGAGAGTATGTCCGGGTCCTCCTCAGCGTCCGCATGGGCGTAGCAGTGGACACAGCGCAGGTTGCAGCGCTTCACGCAGTTGTAGACCACGATGGGACGGTGGGATGCCGAAGGTATCTCTTCGGCGCGGCCCCGGCTACCGTAACGCAGGTCGTCGGAGGGCTCTTCCTTGTCAATCAACAGTTTGCTTACGCCGATCATTTGTATAACACTCCGATCACGAGCCTTCGGGCCCGTCTTTATTTAGTTCCCGTTGTAAAACTCCGTCGTTTCGCAACGGGCACTATTTATGGAGCTGACATACTTCTCGATGGCTTTTACAACTCCCGGTATGGTATGGTCCGCGGCCTCGATGTCCGCTTGTATGCCGTGCTCTTCAAGTGTCCGGGCGGTTATGGGCCCGATGCACGCGGTCCGGCATCCTCGGGGAATCCTGGCCCGTTTCAAAAAGTGGTCCACGGTCGAACTGGAGGTAAACACTGCAATGTCCACGTATTCCGGTACCTCCATCACGTCCTCCGCTCCCACCGTGCGGTAGGCGGGGACGACCTGGACCTCTGCTCCTCGCCCGCGCAGGCCCTCCGGCAGTATCTCCCGGGCCTCCAGCGCGCGAGGGACCAGCACCCGCTTGCCGGTGAGGTCTTGGGGAAAAGCTTCCAACAGGCTTTCCGCCACGAACTTCTCGGGCATGAGGTCGCAGTTTACACTGAAGCCGGAGAGCTCGCGCGCGGTCCGGGGACCGATGCACACCGTTTCAAGCCCTGCCAGCTCGCGGGTGTCCTTGCCCTTTTCAAAGAGCCTCTCGAAAAAGGCCTCGACCCCGTTCACGCTGGTGAAGACCAGGTAGTCGAAATCGGCAAGCCCGGCAATGGCGTGGTCAAGCTCGGTGTAATCGGCAAGCCCCTGGATTTCGATGGCGGGCATGGAAATTACGCCCGCGCCTTTCTCCTCGAGTCGCCGGCGGAGCTCGGCTGCCTGGTGGCGGGGCCTGGTAATGAGCACCGTCCATCCGAACAGCGGCCTTTTGTCATACCAGCGGAGCTGCTCTCGGTAATTGACTATGTGCCCGACAATTATTATGGCGGGCGGCTTGAGCCCGTGGTCCTCTACTTTCTGCACGATGTCTTTCAAGGTGCCGGTCACGGTTTCCTGCCACGGCGTGGTCCCCTGTCGCACCAGTGCCACGGGCGTGTCTTCCTCTCTGCCCGACTTCAGAAGCGCTTCCACCACTTTGGGAAGGTTCTTGACCCCCATGTAATACACCAGGGTGTCCGCATGGGGAGCGGGAATCTCCAGCCCCTCCTTGTCGTCCCGGCGATGTCCGGTGATAAACGCCAGGCTGGCTGATGCGTCGCGGTGGGTGACCGGCATACCCGCGTATGCTGCCGCAGCCATCCCCGCGGTTACGCCGGGCACGATTTCGAAGGGCACGCCCGCTTTCGCGCATGCCTCGGCTTCTTCGCCTCCCCTGCCGAACACAAACGGGTCTCCGCCCTTGAGCCGGACAACCTGTTTGCCTTTGTTGGCCTCCTCCACCAGCAGGTCCAGGATGCGCTCCTGGGTCACGAAGTGGGTGCCGCCCTGCTTGCCCACGAAGTACTGCTCCGCGCTTTGCGGGAACATCTCCCGGATACGCGGGTCAACCAACTGGTCGAAAAGGACTATGTCCGCCCTTGCGATGACCTCTGCCGCCCGGAGAGTGAGAAGGCCCGGGTCGCCGGGACCGGCGCCCACGATGTAGACAAAGCCGCTCATTCGCGGACCTCGCGGAGGATGTCGCCCGCCCCCTTGGAAAGCAGGCTCTCGGCCAGTGCCCGGCCCGCGCTTTCGTAATTACCTGCGGCTTCCGTGACCTCCGAGCGGATCAGCCGAGCGCCGTCAGTATGGGCTACAACTCCTTCCAGCCGGAGCCGACTGCTCTTTATGCGCGCAAGAAATCCCGCGGGAACGCGGCAGCCCGCTCCCAGCGCTGACATGGCCGTCCTTTCCGCGCGCACCGCGACCGATGACTCCGCATGATCGAGAAGCGCGGCTATATCCCGGGCCGTTCCTTCTACCCTGGTCTCGATCCCCAATGATCCCTGTCCGGCAGCGGGCAGGACCATCCGGAAAGGGAGTTCAATCGCCGGGTGCGGAGCAATGTCAACCCCCAGCCTGGTAAGGCCGGCGCTTGCAACCACCAGCACGTCAACCCGTTTTTCGGAGAGCTTTCTGACCCTGGTGTCCAGGTTGCCGCGCATCGGAGCAAAGGAGAGGCCGGGAAAGGCGTTCTTCAACTGGGCGGTCCTGCGCAGGCTTGATGTCCCCACAGTAACGGGCACGGACAAGGACGCGATTATGTCTTCCAACGGACTGTCTTTGCCGGCGCTTTCGCGAACAAGTTCGGAGTGGAATATCATGGTGTCGCCGATTGGTCCCCTTTCCGTGCATGCCGCAAGCGTGAGCCCGGAAGGAAGCCGGGTGGGAAGGTCTTTCAAGCTGTGCACTGCAATGTCTATGCGTTCCTCCAAAAGAGCCCGGTCAAGCTCCGCGGTGAATATGCCTTCCTTGCCGAAAGCGTCCGGAGACAGGTCATGCCTTTCATCCCCTTCGGTCTTGATTGCGGTAATCTCAAACTCGATCTCCGGCTTCAGCTCGTAAAGCCGGTCGCGGACCCAGTGGGCCTGCCACAACGCCAGCTTGCTTCCCCGGGTCCCTATTATGATTTTATTCAACTTCCAAACCTCTATGCCGGACTTTTAAAGAATGGAGGGCGGACAGCCTATTTATGTCCTCCTGCTTAATTATAATATATATGTGGACAAATTAAAGGAGAGCTCCAGCCGTCTTTCTTTTACGTATAAGCTGTTTGTTTATTCCTCTGAAAACAGTGTTACCCGTTTTTTGGCAGCATGCGGATATAAAATCATGGTGAAGTGGCGAGCATGGCGGTGCGGTGATAAAATAATCTCCAGTTCAGTTTTGGAGTTGTTGATGCGGGTAACAGTGCTTGGATGCGGGACCTCTACCGGGGTCCCGGTGGTAGGGTGTCCCTGCGACGTCTGTAGGAGCGGAGACCCCAGAAATCACCGCAGCAGGTCTTCAATAGTGGTCTCCGAAAACGGATGCAACGTGCTGGTGGACACCGCTCCCGAGCTCAGGTACCAGGCCCTTGCCACGGGACTTGTCCGGGTTGACGCGGTACTTTACACCCACGATCACGCCGACCACATCTTCGGCATGGACGAGCTCCGCACGTTCAACTTTATAATGGGAAGGTCTATACCCATCTACGGCAATGAAAAGGTCACGAACCGCATCCGGACGGTGTTCGATTACATCTGGGACCCGGAAGCACCCAAGGGAGGCGGTCTTCCCATGATATCCACCAGTGTGATCAACGGAGACCTCGATCTCGCCGGCATGCGGATAAGGCCGCTCTCCTTGTGGCACGGCGATCAGCTCATCCTGGGGTTTAAGTTCGGCGAGCTGCTGGCATACATGACCGATTGCAGCCGGGTCCCGGAGGAGACCATGGAAGAGGTTCGAGGAACGCCGGTAATCATCATTGACGCTCTCCGCTATCGGCCTCATACCACCCACTTCTCGGTGGACCAGGCCCTGGAGGTCTTAAAGGAACTTTGCCCCCGGCGGGCCTTGCTCACGCATTTGAGCCACAGCATGGACTATCGGCGCCTGCGTGCGGAGCTGCCCGGCTGGGTGGAGCCCGCATATGACGGGCTTGTCATTGACTTGGAGGAGTGGAGATGATACTCGGCGTTCCCCGCGAGACCAAGCCGGAAGAGTACCGGGTGGCAATGGTGCCTGCGTGTTCCTCGGACGATGCGTTCGTTTTGGCCGGTGCAGTGCCCCGTATAAGTACCCTGGCGCTGACCAGTGCAACCCTTCCCTATATCCGCAGGATCGCCAACCTGGGACTGGACAAGGCGCTCGAAGAGATGCCCTCGCTTAAGCAAGGCATCAACACCTACTGCAAAAGCACAGATGCCGCGGGCAGCCTCACCTGCGAGCCGGTGGCCTTGTCACAGGGACGGGAACATGTTTCGCTGGAGGATATACATGGCTCCTGAAGACGCCGGTAAGCAGATGTTCAACTCCGAGAAAAGGCGCATCCTCATAGTGGAGCCGGACAATGAGTTTCGCGAGGTCCTGGAAGCCTTCATGGAAGGTGAGCGCTTCCAGGTGGACTCTGCGGAAAAAGGCGATGACGCCATAGCCAAGGTGTCGTCGTTCTCTCCGGACATCGTTCTCCTCTCCCGCGAGCTTCCCCTGGCTGACGGGACCATGGGACCGGACGGTCTCCGGGTCCTGAAGGTGATAAAACAGGACTTGCGGGAAAACCGATGTCCGGTCATACTCTCTTCCTCTCAAGCCTCGGAAAAGGACTTCGACCGCTACCGCAAGCTCAAGTTCACTGCCGACGATTATGTTTTGAAGCCTTTCGAGGACACCGAGATTCTGCGCAGGATCGAGAACCTGATCGGGTTCGACCTTTCGGAGGACATGGGACAAATCAAGGACCGGATCGAAGACGCACTGGACGATCCCCTGGCCAATATCTTTGATGCAGACCCTTCCGAGCTCGGCACCAGCTTCTCCGCGGCCACCCGCAAGGAGGTCACCCAACTGCTCGAGCAGATGGGAAACGAGCTGGAACACAGTGACTCTTCTGTAGCAGGGGAAACAGAAGAGGTTTCGGGGGAGCAGGATATTCGGGGATATGACTCCTCTCCCCAAGCCGCGGCAGAAGAGTTCGATGAAGAAGAAGCAAGGAGGATAAAAAGCGAGTTCCGAACCACCAGCAGGCAGCTTGACCGGGTCCAGAAACAGTTGAAAAGCGAGCGCAGCCGCGCCCGCGAAATGAAGAAGCAGTGGAGATCCCGGCTCCAGAAGATCGCCGCCCGCTTGAAGGAGAGCGAGGAAAACGAGTCCCGCCTCCGGGAGGAGTTCGAAGCCATGCGCGAGAAGCTGGCGGATATGGAGCTCGAGCATACAATCGAGATAGAGAGAGTACAATCGGAAAAGACCCACCTCGAAGAAGAAGTAGCCGAGTTGAGAAAAAAGGCCGGCTCCTTTTCAAAAGCCGACATCGCTGAAGACCTCCGAAACATCATATTATCGCTGCAAAGTGTCCTCGAAAAAATCGGCGAGGAAGAACAGCAGAATTAAGCTGATGACAAAATCCCAATAACAAGCTTATGAATCTCTCCGAAAGTGCGAGCGACTTTAGTCGCGACACATGAGGCAGGAGTTATTTCAATCTTTTTAAAACCGGGCCGGACAGCTCTCGTGCTACTATACCCAGCGCCCTGCCGTTGGGATGGAAGTCGCGGGGGCCCACCACCAGCTTGGAAGCGGGAAAACGGCTTAACGAAGGCAGCGGGTCAATGTAAGCTATGCCCTCTTCGGAAAGCATCTTTTGCAATCTCTTGCGCTGTTCTTGGAACATGTTCTCGTCGGAAATCATGGGAAAGCTCACCGCGATAAGCTCGACGGAGCTTTCATTGCAGAGTCTCTTAATGGCACGGATGTCCTCGCGGAACCGTTTGAAATCCTCCCCCTGCCGGTCATACAGATCGCGGACGTGATCTTCGAAAAGCCGGTTTATCTCTTCAGCATAGGACGCGGCAAGGAACTCCCGCACCAGGGGAACTTTCCGCCACACCGAGTTGCGCCACTTTTCGAGCTTTTTAGAGTAGGGCTTGTAAGGCTCTCGTCCGGGATCGTTTATCTCGGTTATCACCAGGATTATCATCTCCGGCTCGAGCGGCAACACCTTCTCTTCGAGAAGTATGCGGTAATGAAGGCTGTTATAGCCCCGAACTCCAGCGTTAATCACCTGCCATCTCCGGTCCGGCTCCTTCCGGGCAAGCAGCTTCTCGAGCCGGCACGGAAGAGCCATCTCTTCGGGGACACCTTGCCCGAAAACAATGGAGTCGCCTGCCACCGCTATTCTGACGGTCTTATCAGGCTTTTGTCGGGACACGTCGCTGCCCCGAAAACCGAGGTTGTTTATCCGGACCGATGCTCCGGCGATGACGCCTTTGGCGCCGGGCACGTGCTCGTGGGGAAGGCCGGGAACCTGCGGCTTCCGGTAGAGGCCGGGAGCGGCCGACGGCTGTTGCAAAGGCTCCGGGCTTTGCAGGGCGGAAAACAGCAAGGCGGCAATGACAATGCCGGCCAGGAGAATGAACCCGGAGAACAGGACGACCTTCCATCTTTTCATGGGCAGGAACTCCAATGAAGAAAAAGCGGAATATAAGCAATCGGAGAGGTCTTGAGAAATTTCATAAACAAAGTATTCGCATGTGGTAATATAAACGGTATCAATCCTGACCTCTTGGGGCAGATCATATTCCCTTTTTCGTCTCTTTCGAAATCTATTGTAGACCTTACCGGAGAGGTTTTAAAGCTCCTTCTCTTCCGGGGCGAGGTCCGGAAAATCAGCAGGCACATTTCCCCCAGAAAGGGCGGAGTAGAGCACCAGGAAACATACGTCCAGTGGAACAGTAATAATGATCGTAGAGTAACCATAGAGGTCTCGAATGACTTTATCTGTATCCCAGGAATACATATAAGTGGGTATCCACCCCGACAGGGCAATGAGGATAATGCCGCAGACAATGGCCGGCACCGGCTGGGGGCCGAGAAGGGAGAAGTTCCTGCGGAACGCCTTCTTGAACTCCTGTCTTTCAAAAAGGAGCACAATGTCCACGTAAGGAATAAAGATCAACAAAGGCATCAGCACCGGGTCAATAGAGATCATGTTAAGTACAAGGTAGAAAAGAAAAAGTCTGCCCAACACCGGCCGGAGGGTCTGCCGGTAAGTGGAATAGTCAAACTTGGAGTTATCGAGACGTGACCGGATGATAAGATACAGGCCGGCCATGTAAAGGGTGTTGAGTAGGGAAAAGAAAATCAGGATTAGAACACCGGCGCCGGCGAGGACATAATTGTCTTTCTCCATAAGGGGCATGAGGTCTTTCATGAAGTTGTCCAGGAGAAACTCCACGGGCACGAAAAGGGCGGCAAAAGCAACCACCGGCCAGCTGTGGCGGAGGGTGAAAACAGTGGAACGCACAATTAGCAGAACCGTCGACATCAGTTGTCCTGTCTCTCTTGTAAAAAGTCCGGGCTCTCCTGACCAGGTATAAAAAACAGCCCAAAAGCTTTTCAAACTCAAAAACCCCAGTAAAGGGAGGTCCTTGATATCCCCCAGGGCAATGACCCGGCTCGGTAGCCGGGATCATAATTCTAACCGGTAAACGGGAGAGTACTGCCCCGGCGAGCTGCTACGCCGGAGAGATTTATGCTACCAGCAGGTTGCCGCCCGGTCAAAAGCTGGAGAGCAGGGGTAATCTAAAGTCCAAGTCTATTGAAACCACCACGGCCGACAGTTGTCATATAGTGTCAGAGGTTTGAAAAGGATGGCACTTGACACGAAAGCAGTGTGTTCTTAATATCTTGCCTAACTTAAAAACGGTGACAGCAAAGATGCAATAATGTTCATCCCGGGCTCCCGTGCGGGGACCGTGCGGGGACGGACGAGAGATATAAAGAAATATGAACCATCAAGCAAAAAAACCCCCGACATATATATTTATACTCCCCTGCATCATCATGCTTGCCGGCACGATTGCCTTGCAGGCACAGGTAAACCTGCCGCCGCCGCCGGTGGTAGATGACGCTCCAGCGCGAGAAAAGGAAGCCTATGGCGGCACCGCCGGTCCGCCTCCTCCTATCGACATATCAGCAAGCCTTGCTGAAAGCATCGTCACCAAGGGAAGCACTGTGACCATGAAAATAGAGCTCTCCTGGAGCGCGCCCGCGGATAAGCCGGTGCCCACCCTCGGCTTCGATTTCCCGGAACCACCGAGCGCCAGGGGACTTACCCTGTACGCCAACAGCATGCGCACGGTCACCGAGCTCTTTGGAAACACCCTTCAGGTCAAGCGTACCTATAAATACGGGTTCCACGCTGATGAGATCATGAAAACCGAGATCAGCCCGGTAAAGATCAAGTATTACCGGCTGGGCTCCGACCAGAAGAAAGAGCTGTCCACCCAGCCGTTGCAGCTTAATATCATTCAGGCCTCAAAGGGACCCGGCCGGTGGCTCCGGCACCCCGCAGTCATCGTACTTCTGGCCCTTATCGCTCTGGCAGCGACAGCCGCGCTCGTAGTGCCGCCTTTTATGAAACGGCGCAAAAAGGAAAAGCCAATCGAGCCGGTCCTCTCGGTTTACGATGATGCCCGGCAGTCTCTGGAGCGCGCGTCGCGTCTGCGCATGGCGGGCGAGTACGAGGATTACCTGGCAGCGCTCCACAACGCGGTTATCGCCTTCCTGGAGGACGAGTTGGACATGAAGCTCAAAAACCGGCCGGTGGAGAAGAAAGCCCGTGCTGTGGGCGAGAAGCTGGGTGGAGACTGGGAAGAGAAGACCCTCGAGCTGGAAAGGCTTTGCGACCGGGTAAGGTTCGCGGGCTACAAGCCTTCCCCGGGCGAGCTCGACCGGGCCGCCGGCATCGCTTCCGAGCTCGTGGACGCGGTCGAACAGATGAGTTCAAAAACTCTCGATTCCGAAGAAAAGCTTTTGGAAAAAGACAATGCTTCCGGAGACGACAGGAGGAGTTAAAGCATGGAAACGGATATGAACGCGATTAAGGAGAAGGTCCAGACAGAAAGCAGGTTCGTGGATTCCATACTCTCGGAGGCGGGCAAGGTCATCGTGGGACAGCGTTACATGCTTGAACGGCTCATGATAGCTCTTCTGGCAGACGGCCACGTTCTTCTCGAAGGCGTGCCCGGCCTGGCCAAGACCATGACCATAAGCACGCTCTCGGACATCATCAATACCCGCTTTCAAAGGATACAGTTCACCCCCGATCTCCTGCCCGCGGACATTGTGGGGACATTGATCTATGATCCCCGGTCGGGAACGTTTACGCCCAAGCAGGGGCCCATCTTCGCCAACCTGGTGCTGGCGGACGAGATCAACCGTGCCCCCGCCAAGGTCCAGAGCGCACTGCTCGAGGCCATGCAGGAGCGGCAGGTCACCATCGGCGACACCACCTATGCCCTCGAGCAGCCCTTCCTGGTCATGGCCACCCAGAACCCCATCGAGCAGGAGGGGACCTATCCGCTCCCCGAAGCTCAGGTGGACAGGTTCATGCTCAAGGTCATTGTGAGCTATCCGGACAAGGAGGAGGAGCTGGACATCATGGAGCGCATGAGCGGAGGAGAAGTCCCGGCAGCGGACAAGGTGATCGAGCCGGACCATATCGTCTCCGCCAGGGGAGCGGTACGGGAAATATACGTGGACCCCAAGATCAAAAAGTACATCGTGGACGTGGTGTTTGCCTCGCGCGAGCCGGGCGCGTACGGGCTCAGCGACCTGCAGGGACTGGTGGCGTACGGTGCCAGCCCCCGGGCGTCTATATTCCTGAACCTGGCTGCCAAGGCCCATGCCTTTCTCCGCCACCGCGGCTACGTCACTCCGGAGGACGTAAAAGCAGTGGGCCCGGACGTGCTCCGGCACCGCATCATAGTGACCTACGAGGCGGAGGCCGAAGAGGTCACCAGCGAAGAGATAGTGCAGAGGATTTTCGAGAGGGTGGAGATACCGTAAGTTCGGAAAACCGATGCTCAAAACAGAGGTGTTGGATATTCCATGACAGCGCAGGAGGCGACAAACAACGGCTCGGAGGCCATCCGCGAGCTCCTCCGCAAGGTACGCCGGATCGAGATATCCACCCGCCGGGTGGTGAACGAGGTCATGGCCGGCCAGTACCACAGCGTGTTCAAGGGACGCGGCATGGAGTTCGCCGAGGTCCGCGAGTATCAGCCCGGCGACGATGTGAGGATCATCGACTGGAACGTGACCGCCCGCATGGGCACGCCTTATGTAAAGGTGTTCCACGAAGAGCGGGAGCTTACCGTGATCCTCATGGTGGACATGAGCAAGAGCCTGTTTTTCGGCACCCGGGAGAAGACCAAGTCAGAGGTTGCCGCAGAGCTGTGCGCGCTCCTGGCTTTCTCGGCCATCCAGAACAACGACCGGGTGGGACTTATCATCTTCACCAACAAGGTCGAGCGGGCCATTCCCCCCAAGAAGGGACGCCGCCACGTGCTCCGGCTTATCAGGGAGGTCCTTTTCTTTGAGCCGCGTGCAAAGCGCACCGACATCGCTTCCGCACTCGAGTACCTCTCCCGGCTGTATAAGCGCAAGGCAGTGGTGTTTTTGGTCTCGGACTTCATGGCCGAAGGTTATGAAAAGGCCATCAACATTGCGGGAAAGCGGCACGACCTTATTGCTGTGCCCCTGTCCGACCCCCGCGAGAAAGAGCTCGAGCCGGTGGGACTGGTCGAGCTGGAAGACGCGGAGACAGGAGAAAGGCTCGTGGTGGATACCCATGACCGGCAGACCCGGCAGGTGTTTTCACAGATAGTGACCCGCGGCGAGCAGGAAAGGGACCGGCTGTTCCGGTCGTCAGAGCTGGACACCATACCGGTGACCACTGACGAAGCTTATGACCGTTCGCTTATAAAGTTCTTCAAAACCAGGTCCAAAAAGGCGAGAAGATGAACTCGAACCGCGGTGTTTTTTACATAAGCCTTTTGAACCTTGCCGCAATCATCGCAGTTGCAGTGATTGTGGGGTACGGATTGTTGGAAAACAGCAAAGACGAGACCGCGGACCCGGAGAAGGCGCGCGAGATGGCAGCCATGCTGGAGGCACGGGGTCTTTACAAGGCAGCGCTATCCAAGCTGGAGAACTACCGGCAGAGCGCGGACCTTGCCGAAAAAGATGAGGCCCGGCTTCTCTATCGCATGGGCACGATCGCCCAGGACGAGATCGGGCAGTTCGAGCGGGCCGCGGCTTACTACACCATGGCCGCTGCACTGGCGCCTTCCGCAAAGTGGAAGCCGGACGCTGACAAGCGGGCCGTGGTTTGCCTGGAGAAGTCGGGCAGGCGCGAACAGTCGCGGGCACTGCTCCGCCAGGTGACCGGCGAGGATGACGGCAGCCCGTCTTTATCGGAGGAGCACGAACCCCAAGGACCGGTGGTGGCGGTGGTTGACGGCAGGAGCGTCTACTGGTCACAAGTGCAGAAGCTTGCCAAGCTCCGGCGTAAAGCAGACGGGCCGGAGACCCGTGAAGACCGGCGGAGACTGGTGCAGGAGTACGTGATGAAGCTGGTGCTGGCGCGAGAGGCAGTGAGCGCGGGGCTGGACACCGACCCGGAAGTAAAGTCGCTTCTCGACCTTTCCCGGCGGGAGACCCTGGCCGCGGCTTACGTTGCCGGCAAGGTCGCAGAGCCGGCGGATGAAAAAGCCATGGAAAAACTCTGGCAGGAGGCATCAGACCTCCACGAGGTGAACATCTTTTATGATGCGGTTCCCGCGCCATAAATCATATCTTTTCTTTCTGGCTGCGCTTATGGTATTAGCTGCGGCTCATGTCCGAGGTGCGCCAAACCGGGACGGGATTATCACCGAGGAGATGAAGAAAAAGCTCGACGGCGTGCGCACGGACGTTCCCCGCTCCATGAACAACGGCTCTATCCGGATCATCACCAGCATTGACAAGAAGGTCATCCACGTAGGCGATATAATTCATTACGATCTTATAGTGGAGGTCCCCGAGAACTCGATGGTGGGCATGCCCCCGCCGGGGTCTCAGCTTGGCAGCTTCATGATCCGCGATTATCACCTGCCCACTGATGAAAACGAGGACGAGGCTGGTGCATGGGAGCGGATCAAACGATCGCTGGGGCTTTTTAAAGAAGAGGACGATAAAGAAAAACAAAGGAAGTTCAGCTTCGAGATAACTTCATACGAGACCGGAGACCTGTTGATTCCCCCCGTGCCTGTCATAATCATGGACCCGGCAGGAGACGTACATGCCCTGATCGCCGAGCCCGCCCGCATCCGGGTCGCCCCTGTAACCGACCCGGAAGAGCTTACCATCAAGGACATCGAGAGCCCCGTCGAGGTCCCGGTCCCTTTCAGCGCCTACTGGTATCTTGTCGCCATACCCGCGGTGCTCCTGGCCGCCGTTCCCCTTGGTTACTGGCTATACCGAAGGCGGAGCCGGGAGGAGGAGCCGGAAATTGACCTCCGTCCCGCCCACGTTATCGCGCGTGAGGAGCTTGACATCCTGAAAGCGGAGGGGCTACTGGAGGCCGGCGAGTACGAAAAGTTCTATACGCGGCTGTCCAGGATTCTGCGTAAGTACCTGTCGCTCCGCTACTCCATGTATGCCCTGGAGTACACCACCGAGGAGATATCCCGCAAGCTCTCCCGCATGGATGTGGACTTCTCCACCTACGAGAAGATCAAGAGGTTTCTGGAAGAGTCGGACAAGGTCAAGTTCGCGAAACACACTCCGGGGCTGGAGGATAGAAACCGCGCGTTCTCGCGGGTGAGCGACATAATCGAGGCCACCCGGGAGCAGGAAGAAGAGGACAAAGCGGCATGATGTTCCGGTTTCTCTATCCGTGGGCATTCCTTTTTCTTTTGGCCATACCGCTTATGGTCGCGGGCTACTATCTTTTGGAGAGAAGGGGCAGGCCGAGGATAATATACAGCGACCTTACCGCGCTGAAGGGCATACGCCCCTCTTTGCGAGTTCAATCCCGCCATCTTCTGCCGGCGTTGCGATGCCTGGCCGTGGTCTTGCTGGTGACGGCGCTGGCAAGGCCCCAGTATGGGAACCGCACCCAAGAGTACATGTCCAGGGGAATTGATATTATGATCGTGCTGGATATATCAACATCCATGTCCAAGCAGGACATGCAGCCCAACAGGCTGGCCGCGGCCAAGAAGGTCATCAACCGCTTCATCGAGGGACGGCGGAAGGGCAAGCAAAACGACCGCATAGGACTGGTCACTTTCTCCAGGGTATCGTTTACCAAGTGTCCTCTGACAACCGATTACACCATACTGCGCAAGATCGTGTCCTATCTGAAGTTCACTGAGGAAGAGTTCGACGGAACAGCCATAGGCACGGCACTGGCGACGGCGGTGGCCCGCATCAAGGACTCGCCGGCAAAGAGCAAGGTGGCGATACTGGTGACCGACGGCGAGAACAACCACGGCCTGGACCCCATGACAGCGGCTTCAATGGCCGAGACCTTGGGGATCAAGGTCTATACCATCGGCGTGGTCCCCTTGGGCTTCATGCAGGAGGTCCGCGATTCCATCTTCGGAAAGCGCTACCATCCCGCTCCTCCAAACGTGGACGAGACCCAGATGAAGCGGATATCCAGTTCTACCGGGGGCAAGTACTACCGGGCGGAGAACGAAGAGGCTTTGTCCGAAATATTCGGGGAAATAGATGAGCTGGAGAAGACCGAGGTCAAAGTCAAGGAATACTACCGCTACTCCGAGGCTTTCTACCCGTGGGCTATTGCAGCCCTGATTATGGTGATGCTCGAGCTGGTCCTCCGGAACACGGTGTTCCGGAAGATCCCTTAGGAGAAAACATGCATTTCGCGCACCCGGAAAGACTCTGGCTTTTGCTTCTGTTGCCCGCGGCGGCGGGCTTCCTGGGGATAGCTGCGTGGCAGGCACGCAAGTCGCTTGTAAAGTTCGGCGCTCCCGAGCTGTTGGCCCGCACCGGCATGGCGGTAAACCACGGACTGCGGTCCTTGCGCACATTTTTCCTTTTTGCCGGATTGGCTTTTCTAATCCTGGCACTGGCAGGCCCGCAGTGGGGGGCCACTCGCGAGAAGATCGAAAGAAAGGGAGTAGACGTAGTTGTGGCCCTCGACACCAGCTTTTCCATGGACGCCAGGGACGTGGCCCCCTCACGACTCATTAAAGCAAAAGAAAGCATGATATCGCTTATTGACATGATGAAAGGAGACAGGATAGGAATCGTGGTCTTTGCGGGCAAGTCCTTTGTCATGTGTCCGCTGACACTGGATTACAATGCTGCCCGCATGTTTCTGGACATTATTGACACCGGGATCGTGCCCGAGCCGGGGACGGACATAGGAGAGGCATTGAAGACCGCGGCCGACCTGTTCCCGGACAAGACCGGCAAGTACAAGGTGATAGTGCTCATCTCCGACGGCGAGAACCTGGAAAGCGATGACGCTGGTGCGCCTCTCCAGGTCGCCGAGGAACTTTCCGGCAAAGGCATTAAAATCTATTCCGTGGGCGTTGGAGAATCCCAGGGTGCGGAGATACCGCTCGCAGACGGCTCGAGGGTAAAGAAAGACCGGCAGGGAAGAAGGGTGATAACCCGTCTCGATGAAGAGACACTGCGCGAGATCGCGCTCAAAGGGGAAGGCGAGTACGTAAGCTTGAAAACCCGCTCGACTGGTGATGAGCTGTCCCGTATCTACTCGGGGATCGCGGGTATGGACAAGAAGACTTTCGATGAGAAGTACCAGATAAACTACGAGGACCGCTTTTACTGGTTCATTGGAGGTGCGCTTTTATTCCTGGTGGGGCAGTTTTTAATACCGGAGAGGAAATTAAGGAGGACTAAATGACGAGGACTGGTGTTTTATTGTGCATTGGCGTTCTCGCGGCGTTCCTGCCTGAATTCGCAAGTGCTGACCCCGGCCTTATCGACACCTACCGGATGAGTTCCCAGGTCGAGGAAGGCAACCGGAAATATCATGAGGGCAAGTACGACCGGGCGCGCGCGGGATACACCCGGGCACAGGACCTGGCGTCCCCGGAAAGCGAAGATAGCTGTCGCCTTCATTACAACCTGGCCGCTACCTTTTACAAGGAAGGCAACTATGAAAAAGCGAGGAAGGAGTGGAACAGGGCCCTGCATTCTCCCGACCCGAAGATGCGGGAGAAAGCCCATTACAACCTGGGCAACACTTACTTCAAACAGGGCAAGAAAAGCGGCGACGTGGACATGCTGGAGAATGCTGTAAAGCAGTATCGCAAGGCTCTGGAGATAAACCCGGACAACCGGAAGGCCAAGCACAACATCGAGGTCGTCCGCAGGCTCATTGATTTGAAAAAGCAGCAGCAAAAGGACAGCTCGTGCTGCGACAACAAGAACAAGTCGGGCGGCAAAAATCAGGACCAGTCCGGGAAATCCGGACAAGGACAGGGCCGGAAGCAAAAGCACGAAAAGCAACAAGCCGGGAAATCAGAGGGACAAAAGAAAGAAAAACAGTCCACTGCTGACCAGAAGTCGGGCAAAGACAAGAAACAAAAGGCAAAGGCCGGAAAGAAAGACGACGAAGATAGCAAGAAGAGCAAACAGCAAAAAGCGCAAAAACAGAAGCAGGCCAAGAATGTGCAAGAGCCCGCAGGCGGAGATACAGTGGGTCGGAAACCTGATAGAGACGACCCCGTAACTCCTGCCGGCAGCAAGGGAGACAAGGGAGAGATGAAAAAGAAAGAGGCCCTGCAGTTGTTGCAGGCGGTGGAGGAGCGCGAGAAAGAGGACATGAAAAAGGTAATGGAAAGCCGCAGGCGGCGGAGGGGAAAAGCCAGGGACTGGTGATGAAAAAGCTTTTAATTGCACTGCTCGTTTTATCGTCTGCCTTTCCCGCGCACGCGGACAAGGGACGGTTCACCGCGAAGGCGGATCGGCAGGAGCTTTATGAAGGCCAGCATTTAAAACTCATCCTTACCTTGAAGGGGGAAGATGTCTCCTACGAGCTCCCCTTTCCGCGGCCCGACCTTCTTCCTTACCTGGACTTCCAGCGCAGCATGGGGCCGTCAACCAGCAGGAAGATAAGCATTGTAAACGGCAAGATGTCCAAGTGGAACCAGGTAAAACTGATCCATGTATATGTGGCCCGGAAAGCAGGCAAGCTGACCATACCGGCGCTGGAGTACACCTGTAACGGCCGGACCTATAAAACAGACCCCATCGAGGTCCGCATAAAACGAATGCCCCAACGTCCGAAGACCAAGGATAAAGGGGAATGGAGTCCCCCCACCGACCCCTACCTGGAGACAAGACTCGACCATGAAGAGGTCTACGTAAACCAGAGAGTAACCGCTTCATGGTACCTCTACAGCAGGCGGCCGGTGGTGGAGTGGAGACCGCGCAGGACGCCCGCGGTAGGAAACTTTCTTTCCAAGACGCTGAGAAGATCTTCACACATTAAGCCGGTAACGCAGAAGTTCAACGGTAGAAGATGGAACATAGCTTTTCTCCAAAGCATGATCCTCTATCCGATCCAGGAAGGAGAGCTTAGAATAGACCCCTTAGGTATTGTCTACCAGGTGCCCGGCCAAAGCAGAAACTTCCTGGGCGGAAGGGTCATGCGGCAAGGCTCGATAAGTTCGAAGCGCAGGACTATTCAGGTGAAACCCCTGCCCGAAGAAGGCCGTCCGTCCGATTTCTCCGGCGCAGTCGGCCGGTTCGAAATCATGCTCTCCGAGAACGAGGACACGTTGCGGGAGAACACGCCCTTCGAGTTTACAGTTATTGTGAAAGGCACCGGCCATCCGGACTTTATCTCCGCGCCTGGCATGGATGTCCCCGGAAACTTCGATCTTCACCAGGACTCAGCGGACAAAAGAATTGAAGAGACCGGGAGCGAAGCAGTCACGACCTGCAAGTTCAAGATGTACCTGGTTCCCCGCGAAAAAGGCGAGTTCGAGCTGGGACCGTTCCGCTTTCCCTACTTTGATGTCCGCGAAGAAAAATATAAGACCGCCGAAACCGGGAAGATCAATCTTACCGTACTGGCGGGAGAAGAGCCCCTTCCTGCAAAGGACTCTTCTGAAAAAGAACCCGAAGTGATCGCCCCCTTGGGCAAAGACCTCCGCTACATCAAGACCGGAGCTGACATGGATGACCGCGAGCAGTGGCTCCTGGCTTCTCCAGCAACCGCGGTCCTCCAGGTGCTGCCCCTGCTCCTGGTGGCAGGAACTCTGGTAATGCGCAGGAGAAAAGACCGGCTTTTGCATGACGCCGGTCTGGCCCGAAAGCAGCGGGCGGGAAAGCGGTGCAGGAAAGCTTTGCGAGCCGCAAGGAAGGCGGAGCGCGAGGGGAACGTGCCCGAGGTCTGTTCCCTGGTCTACCGCGCGCTCACCGGTTTCATCGGCGACAGCTTTGGCCGGCCCGACTCCTGCATGACCACTGTAGAGGCGGTGGATACCCTTCGTTCTCATGGCGCTTCCGAAGATACCATAAAGATGGTGAGAGAAATTCTCGATGAATGCGACCGGGCAAGGTTCGCACCTGCCACGGTTACCCCGGAAGACGCCTCCAGGCTCCTCCAGAGGCTCCGGGAAGCCATGGGTAAGGTTTCCCGGGAGGCACGGGAATGAGGAATATATCGCTCATTGTCGCAGTGGCGGTTCTCTGCTGTTGTACTTCCGTGTCTGCCGAAAGCTCGGCCACATCTCTGTTCCAGAGAGGAAATGACTTTTACCGAGCGGACGACTATAAAAAAGCGATCGAGGCCTACCAGGAAGCGCAGGAAACGGGAGCGAGACACCCCGCACTTTTTTACAACCTGGGAAACGCATATTTGCGCAATGGCGAACTCGGCAGGGCCATAGCCAACTATCTGCGCGCCAAGAGACTGGACCCCCGCGACCGTGACATAAGGTTTAACCTGGATTATGCGCGCGAAAAAATCGAGGCCCGCCTGGAAAAGATCGAAAAGGGTCCTTTCACCAGGGCCTTTAATTCAGTGGTCTCTAAGATGTCGGCCAACGAGTGGACCGCACTCTTAATGGCCAGCTACTGGCTGTTCTGCATAGCTGCGACAGTATGGATTGTCGCGGACGGTCCCTTGCTCGGAAAGGCCGGGAAGATATCCTTCATTTGTCTTCTCATCCTCTTTGTCCTGCTCACGCCTTTTGCAGGCGTGCGGGTCAAGAGGGACTTCTATACCCCCCGCGCCGTGGTGGTGACGGACAAGGTCACCGGCCGCTCCGGTCCCGGCAAGGACAACACCGAGATAATTGACTTGTACGAGGGCATGGACGTGAAGCTGAGCGGCTGTCAACAGGAATGGTGCCGGGTGAGGGGCGGCAACGGCTTCGTGGTGTGGGTGCCTGCAAGCTCGCTGCTCCGGATTTGAAGGGACTCAGAGCCGCCGGTGGAAATACTCCTTTCCCGCGACCCTCATGATGACGCCCACCCAGATCATGGGCTCCATGGAGATAAGCATCTGGGAGGCGTGGGACTTCAAGGCCAGTATCTTTATCTTGTAGACATCCCTTATATCAACCGCATGGGTCGCCGGCAAAAGCCTTTGCCGAAGGAACACCCTTCCCATCCAGCTCGGGACGCTGACCATGAAAAGACGCGGTGTCCCGCACTCTCGGGCGGCGCGCTCGGTCGTTTTCGAGCAGGTTCGGTGGTCTGGATGGCCGGTGATCCCGTCCGGGCCATAGGTGATGACTGCGTCAGCCTTTTCTTCCTTGATGACGCCGCCGATCTCTTCCGCAAGCCGCTCTTCCGGCACTTTGGAAAGGCCGCCGTCCTCGTAGTTCCACAGAATGGCCTTGTCAACGCCCAGGACAGCGGTCGAGCTCATGTATTCTTTCTCGCGGATCAAGGGCTCTCTGTCCTCCGGAAGACCCACCTTGGAGAGAGCGCCGCTGTTGCCGCCTTTTGTCAGGCACAACGACACGCACCTTACCTCGGGGTCCCTGCTGTAAAGGGCCAGGCAGCCGCCCGCGGCAAAGCTTTCGTCGTCGGGGTGGGGAAAAACCGTAAGCAGGGTGCATGGCCTTGCGAGCCCGCTCAGAAGATCACCCTCCATATTCATTCTCTCCGTTCCGGTTTAATTGCGCCTGAGCCGGATATGGTGCTGTCTCTTCCGGGATGTCTTCCTCGTCCGCCCGGTCTATGCCGGAGTCATGGACCCCTTTTCTCACCTGTTTAAAAAGCTTTCGGTGAGAGGAGAGCATGACCAGGCAGGCGCCGGTAGGGCAGAAGAACCTGCACCAGAACCTTTTTATGAACACGCTGAAGCCGAGAACGGCGACAATGAACAGCCAGGCCGCGATCATGTCGGTCCTGCCGAACAAATGGCCCCGCGGCTCGACCATGGCAAAGGCCTCTACTCCCAGGCCGAAAGACCCCAGCACCGCAATGAACAACACCAGGTACCTTAGCTCCCGGGCATAGAGCATAACCGCGGGAGTGACCTTCCACCTGCCGAAAGGGATGCGGGAAAGCAGCTCTTGCAGCGCTCCAAACGGACAGGCGTAAGAGCACCACACCGGTCCCAGCACCACGGTGGTGAGCAGTATATAGGTCGCGAGCAGCAGCACCAGCGCGCTTCCCGGCCCGGGCAGGGACAGTTCCAGGAGTTGGAACAGGTGTACCAGGGTAAAAGGCGTCATGGCGTAAACCCCGATGAGGAGGATGGACAGTATCCACGCGGTTTCCCGTCTTCCCTTCCTCGGCCATTTGCCGAGCCTCGCATAGAGGCTTATGGCCAGCGCGATAAAGACCGCTATGAACGCTGGAGAGAAAACTGCCTTGGCCCAGCCGGGCACGGGCGTGGTTTTGACCGGGACCTCGAACAGCTTTGCCGCGCCCAGCCGCGAGGACTGGATAACGTCGTTCTTGATTGCGTCCGCGGTAATGCTGGCCCCCGTTATCGTGTCTATCTGCTGCAGGTTTTCTTTTACGTTCTTTCCCACGAACCTCTTTAGGAAGTCCCTTTGGAGTATCTTGCGCATGTAAGCCGGCGTCTCGCGGTGGGCCAGGATGCGAACGCTTCGGATGGTCCCGGTCTCGTCCACCACCACCATGGTGTTGATCTCGTCCACGTATCCCTTTACCCGGGGGGGAAGCTCGGCAGTGGCCACGCAAGCCCCTTCACGCGGAGAGCTCTCAAAGGTAAGGCTCACCAATGTATGTGCGATCGGATCGTCAACATTGTAATTTTTGATGGAGCCGCTGATGGCGGAGCTGATCTCTTCTTTGGCGGGATGCCTTTTTATCCTGATCTCGGGGTCCTCGAGGTTATGCTGCACTATCAGCGCAATGCCGACTATTAACAGGGCCCAGTGCCAGAAGGTGAAAAACAGCTTGCTTCGATGCCGGCCGGTCTTTTTCTCTCCCATGATTATTCTATTGTCAGGGCAACGAGGATTGATGACAAGGGCAAGAGTGTCAGTGGATTTTTTCATGTCAAAGATGGTGCATATCTTTTCGGGGAAAGATCACATCATTGACACCGGGTCGCGGTCTATCTCCATGGTCACTGTTTTGGGCTTTGGTTTTTTGGCGAGCTTGGAGCAGAGGTTTTCGCAGAACGCGGTAAGGGTTTGGGGGGTGTCGGCTTTTATGAGCATCATCCACCTTGTCTTGCCTCTGATCCGCGAGATAGGTGCGGAGGCCGCCCCCAGTATCCTGACCTTTTCCCGGAAAGCCTTGTTCCTGGCGATTTGCTTGGCCGTTCTACCCGCCAGCATGGCTGTTGTTTTAACGGCTCGGGCGTCAAGCCCGGAGAAGCGCAGGTTGGCTGTTCTTGCAAACGGCGGGTACCACAGGGCCCTGCGGCGTTCTGCTTCTTCATGGTAGAAGGCTTCGTAGTCGCCTTCCAGCGCGAGCCGGATGGAGTAATGCTCGGGCTGAAAGGTCTGGATGATGACCTTGCCGGGAGCGTCTCCCCTGCCGGCGCGGCCGGCAACCTGGGTGAGCATCTGGAAAGTCCGTTCCGCGGCCCGGAAGTCCGGCATGTTAAGGGTGCTGTCCGCCATGAGCACTCCGACCAGGGTCACCCCCGGCAGGTCGTGTCCCTTGGCCAGCATCTGTGTTCCCACCAGGATGTCGGTTTCGTGGCGGCAGACCTTGTCAATAAGCTGGAAGTAGCTCTCCCGCCCGGACATGGCGTCGGAGTCGACACGGCTTACGCGGGCTTTTGGAAACAGCTCCGCCACTGCTTCCTCCATCTGCTCGGTTCCCGCTCCGAAAGGACGGATGCGCACTCCCCTGCAATGGGGACAGACCTCGGGCACCGGCTGATGGTATCCGCAGTAGTGGCATAAGAGGTATCCGTCCTCTGAAGGCTCTCCGTAGAATTCGTCAACCGTCGAACTGGTGGCTGAGCGGTGAAACGTAAGGCTCACCGCGCAGTTGGGACAGGTGAAGCGCTCTCCGCAGTCAAAGCAGATCATAAAGGAGAAGATGCCCCGACGGTTGATAAAGAGTATGGACTGCTCGGAACGCGAAAGCGCGGCTTCGAGCTCCGAGCGGAGCCTGCCGGAGACGAGATCGGAAGCGAACAACCGGTCCCGGTCCTTGACCAGGTCGGCGACCGGGCTTTCATCTCGGGGATGTCTTTTCGCAGCTTTCCCTTGTCTGAGGTCTACCACTTCGAGCTCCGGTAAAGGCCGGCCCGATACCCTTTTGGTGAGCGCAAGAGGGGTGTAGCCTCCCTCCCGGCTCCGGCGGGCGCTCTCCAGCGAGGGGGTCGCCGACCCCAGCACAACCATCGCTCCTTCCATCTTGGAACGCATTATGGCCAGGTCACGGCCCTGGTACATGAACCCGTGGTCCTGCTTATATGCGCCTTCGTGCTCCTCGTCAACCACCATGATCCCCAACTCCGGCAGAGGGGCGAACACCGCGGAGCGGGCGCCGATAACCACCCGGGCCTCTCCCTTTCTGATGCGGAGCCACTGGTCGTATCTCTCGCCCGGGCTCAGGCCGCTGTGGAGCACTGCCAGGAGGTCTGCGTCAAACCTCTGCCGGAAGCGGGCCAGAAGCTGGGGAGTGAGAGCTATCTCCGGAACCAGCATGATAGCGCCTTTGTCTTTTTGAAGGGCTCTTTGAATGAGCTTAAGGTATACCTCGGTCTTGCCCGAGCCGGTGACGCCGTGAAGAAGGAACACGCGGAACTCGTCTTTATCAAGTGCGGACGACATTTGCTCCAGGGCCTCTTTCTGCTCCGGCATGAGCTTTTCCGGAGGAGCTTCCAAAGGCAGTTCCATGGAAAAGGGGTCTCGGGATACAACTATCTCGGTCTCTTCCACCAACCCTGCAAAAGCCAGTTTCCGGGCAAGTGTGAAGGGGTCCTTGTAGCCCTTTTTAAGCTCGGTAAAGGACACGGCATCTCTGCCCGTTAGGTCTTTTATAAGCCGGGCCTGCTGCGGCGCCCGCCGCTCCAGCCTGGCGAGTTCGTCTGCGCTTGGCTCGCGGCAGAGCTTTACAAGCCGCTCTGTTTTTTCCTTGACCTTGGGACCGGGAATCTCCTGGGATATCTGCACCAGCCCTTTAGCTTCGAGCTTCTCCATCCGCTGTTCGGAGGTCCCCGCTTTAGAGCAAAGCTTGGTTACGGCCGTGGCCCCTTTATGCTTCAGGGTTTCAAGCAATATGAACTCAGGGGATTTGGAATCAATAGTTGCAGTCTCTTTTTGTTTTTGCAACTCTGCTCTGCCGGCCTCGGTAAGGCGGGCGGTCTTCTTGCTGGCCACGTTGATCCCCGCGGGCATCGAAGATTTCATGACTTCTGAAAGAGGCGCAAAGTAATACCTCGCCGCCCACTTGAACAGGTCGAGCTGCTTTTCGTTGAATAACGGTTCCGGGTCAATGATTTCGATTACGTCTCGAAGCTCCTCTTCCGGCACCGAGGTTTTTGCGGGAAAGGAGACAGTGTAGCCGGTGACCTTTCTTTTTCCAAGGGGAACCAGCACCCGCTGGCCTGCGGCAACCTGTTTTTTAATTGCTGAAGGGACCCGGTAAGTGAGGGTATGGTTCAAGGGAGCGTCCACCGCGATCTCGGCCAGCAGAAGTTCTTTGTCGTTCTCGCGGTTCATCAAGGAAAGCTATTGCTGATTCCGGACCAGTGACATGATTTCTTCAGCCACCAGGTTCTGGATCAGGCTCCGGGACTCCTCGTCCAGGGTGTCGAACTCGACGCCCACGCCAGGGGGCAGATCGCCTTCGCGGTCGCGGTTGCGGACCACCGTTCCCCACAGCTCGAGAGACACGTTCTCCTCGGCAAGGAAGAATTGCAGGAGTATGCGGCTGCCCACAGCCGCAGGCGAGTTCATTACCAGAAACATTCCTCCCCAACTGATGTCTTCCGCATTCACGGTGCGGAAGTCCTCATCCGTGTCCTGGACTTTGACCCTGAGGGCGATAGGTACGGGTACTCGTAGGAATTTTCTGGTCTTCATTTATAAACTCCGTCCAAGATTATAGCAGGAAGGGCTGCAAAATGCATCAAGAAGCGGTTTTGGTTTCTATTTAGTTCCCGTTGCGAAAACTCCGTTTTCGGAGTGCGCCTGCCTGTGCCGGACACGCCTGCCTGTGCGGACACGCAGACAGGGCAGACAGGAAAGCTTGCTTTCGCTTTCATAAGTTCCGGCTTGCCGGAACTTATGAAAATGCGCCTCGTAAACTGTGGGCCTTTTGTGGCGCGCATCTCCGACAAGCAAGCTTCCCGGCGGAAAAAGCGGACAGCTTGCTGCCGCAGTCCAA
>CAYQTK010000004.1:0-54743 GCA_964420375.1 uncultured bacterium | reverse complement strand
GTATTTTTTATGTTATGGGCTAAAAAAGTGCGCTTGTTATGGGACTAGTGCTTTGTCACTCGAAAAAAGAGGAACGGGCCCAATGAAGATCGCGGCTAAAGCCGCTCGCACGATTGTTTTCTATTCCCCAAAAAGCTGTTTTCTATTCCCCCAAAAGCTGTTGACAAGACACTAGTGTCTTGTCAACAGCTTATATTGACGCATAGCGTGCGAGCGACTTTAGTCGCGACTAAAAGTCGCTCGCACGAAGAATATCTGTCTTGTAAGTGACGAGAAACGCCTGCCAGAGCACTAGCAGAATCTTTTGATTTTTGCAAGCGCCGGCAAGGACGTGCCCCTTTAACCAAGGCTGTCATTCCTCTTGGAGGAGATGAAATACACTCATTGTAGAGAGCTTGCATGATTGTTATTCACCCACAGATTCTGGTGAGGAGCCAAAATTTATAAGCTGCGTGCGAGCGACGAAAGTCGCGAAGAAAGCCGCTCGCACGATTATTTTCTATTCCCCAAAAAAGAGGACTATTGCTTCCGGGTACTTAAGAGGCTAAAGCCCCTTACTTTTTTCTTCTTTGTTTCACACCAAGAGGCCGAGGTGCATGGCTTGCAGGTTCACGCTGCGAAGCAGATGGAAGTATCCGTCGCCTTTATAGACGTAATCATCGGTCCTGTTGTCCATGGCGATATCGCGGAGTTCCTCGGGTGAGACTCCTGAGAAGACGATTATGCGCGGATAGCTTTTAAGCGTTTTCCGGAAGATTTTTATAAGGGTGTCCCCTTCCACCGCGGGCATCTTGAGGTCCACGATAACAATGTGCGGTCGGAACTCCTTTATCTTCCGGGAGCTCCCTATGGTCTCGCCAAGCAGCATGACCTTGTAGCCGCGGGCTGCAAGTATCCTCTCGACAGTGTCGAGCACCGACTTCTCATCGTCAATGACGCATACCCGGACCTCCTTTTCTTTTTTCTGCGGATTGTTCCTGTTGTCCATTTTCTTTTCCTCTTTCTGTTGCACTATTTTGTCCGCGGCACACCTGCCGCTTTCCGCTTCAGCCGTGGTCCTTTTGCGGCATGACGTATTTTAGAAACATGTTCTTGTCGTGTGCATTTCGGAAGGCCTCTTCAGCGTAGATTTTCTTGCTCATCATAAGCTGCATCAGATGCTGGTCCAGGGTCATCATACCTTCCTTTTTTCCGGTCTGAATGGCGGAGTGTATCTGGAAGGTTTTTCCTTCCCTGATCAGGTTTGCTATTGCGGAGTTGTTGATAAGGATCTCCAGTGCCGCGACCCTTCCCTTGGTGTCGGACCTTTTTAGAAGCGACTGGCTGATGACGCCTTGCAGGGTGTCTGCAATCATGGTCCTGATCTGGTTCTGCTGCTCTTCGGGGAAAGCGTCAATGATCCGGTCCACTGTTTTGGGAGCGCTGCTGGTGTGCAGTGTGCCGTAGACCAGGTGGCCGGTTTCCGCTGCGGTAATGGCCAGTGATATGGTTTCCAGGTCCCTCATCTCTCCCACCAGGATAACGTCGGGGGCCTCCCTCAGCGCGGCCCGCAGGGAAGAGGCAAAGTTTTCGGAGTGCTCTCCTATCTGTCTTTGATGGACGATGCTTTTCTTGTTCTGGTGCACGAACTCGAGGGGGTCCTCCAAAGTGAGGATATGCTCGGAGCACTCCCGGTTTCTGACGTCTATCATGGCCGCCAGTGTGGTTGACTTGCCGCTGCCGGTGGCCCCGGTGACCAGTATCAGTCCGCGGTTGGTGCGGGCCAGCTTGCCCACTGCCTCCGGCATGTCGAGCTCGTCAAGGCTCTTCACCGTGGCGGGAATAGAGCGGAAGACGCCGGAGATGCCCCGCCTTTGGCGAAAAACGTTTCCGCGAAAACGCGCCACCTCGGGGATCTCGTAGGCGAAGTCCAGGTCTCCTTTTTGGGTAAAGGTGTCTTTTTGCTCCTCGTCTAGAAGCTCGAAGAGCAGCTTCTCGCAGATCTCGTTGCTCAAAGGCTTGGCCCCGTCGGCGGCCACCATTTCCCCGTCTATCTTCAGCACCGGCGGAGCGCCTGCGGACACAAAGAGGTCGGAGGCCTCCTTTTCCATCATGCTCTTGAATAAAGCGTCCAGTTTAGGCATGTCGTCACCTCAATTGTTTTCGCCGGTCTTGATGCGGCCTTCGAGGCGGATGGCAAACCTGCCGTCGCCTTCTGCGGATATGCTTATATCCGAGACCTCTTCGAACTCGGCCTTTTGAAAGAGGTCTTTTATAAGCCGGGTCTTGCCGTCGGCACGGTCGTCGGCCAACTTCTTGATGATCTCTTCCAGGCCCGCCTCCTGCGAAGGGCCGTAAAAGCGGGTGATAAGCTGTTTTATCTCGGCCTCGTTTCCCATGGAAAGGACGGGCACGGCCTCGAGGTTATATGCGATGGCCTCGGAGGCCTGCCTGTCAAAAGGATTTGCGATAACCAGGTGGAGTTCGTCTCTGTTTCGGAACAAGGGCAGGCAGGTGTAGGCCCTTGCCAGGTCTGCGGGGAAGTTCTTGATAAGGTCGGGGTCGAGCATCTTGCTGTTCAGCCTTACATAGGGTATGTCCAGGTAATTTGCCACCGCCCAGTCCTGGTCCTCCTGGGAGAGAATCTCCAGCGAGGCCAGGGCCTGGCGGAGAATGATGCCGTCCTTTTCCGCCTTGCTGCGGGCCCGTTCGAGCTCGTGTTCGTTTACCAGTCCGCTTCCTTTCAGTATGTCTTCAAAGCAGGGCCCGTCTTCGTGCTCCTGGCCGCGGCGCAGCTTTACCCGGGCCATTGACTTGCGGACGGTCTTCCGAAGCACGTCGATGTCCTCGAACGGCTTGGTCAAAAGCGCGGAGGCCCCCAGGTTAAGGGATTCCTCCGCCATGTCGGCGTCGGAGTAGGCTGTCATCATGATGACCTCGGTCTCCGGCCAGTCGGTCTTGATCTTCCTTAAAAGGTCCACGCCGGAGATACCCGGCATTCTTATGTCGAGCACGGCCACGTCCACGCCGTCGGAGGGGAGTCGCTTCAGGGCCTCCTGTCCCGACGCCGAGTCTATAACCTCGTATCCTTCCTTCTCCAGGGTCCGCTTGCAGGTGGTGCGCATGATGTCAACATCGTCCACCACCAGCACGGATCCTCTCGTTCCTTCCACTCGATTCGCTTGTTCCATGATATCCTCCCGCAAGGAGCGCTTCAGCTTCCCCACTCTTCGCCTATAAGCTCACTCTTTCTGACCAGCTCCGGAGCAGCCTTGCAAAGCAGCTCCTCCAGGTTTTCGTAGGGAAAGGGCTTGATCAGAAAATACCTCGCTCCCAGCTCCTTGGCCCGTTCCATGACCTCGTCGTCAGCGTAGGCGGACATGAAGATCACGGGTATGTTTCTGGTGTCCTCGTTGTTCTTGAGACCCTCCAGCAGCGTCATGCCGTCGAGCTTGGGCATGCGGATGTCGGAGATGATGAGGTCGGGCGTCAGGTACAGGCACATGAGCAGAACGTCGAACCCGTCCGCCACTGTCTTGACCTCGATCCCGCGCTTTTTCAAGTACCTGTCCAGGCTGTAACGCATGGTCTCGTCATCGTCCACCACCAGCACCAGTTTTTTGTCTCTCATTGTCTTCACTCCTTTTTTACATCGTCTCCGATTGGAGCGGGCCGGGCACATCCGTAGCCGTCTCCCGGATAAAGTCCTGCAACGCCCTTTTCAGGCCCTCCTCGGAAAGGCAACCCTGCCGGATAAGACAGGACTTGAGGTTTTGGTTTTCCCGGCGGGAGTCGGACACTGCCTGTTCGAAGTCGTTTGCATCAATCCTGCCGTTATAAAGCAATACCTGTCTAAGCAGTGCTTCTTCCTGGACGGGCCTTTTTTTCCTGGACCTTGTTTCCACTACCGCCCTGGCAACCAGCCTCTTCAGCCTGGAGATATCCGTAAAAGGCTTGGTTACTGTCTCCATGGCCCCCAGCTCGCCGGCATGCCTTACCATGTCGCTTTCCGCATATGCGGTGATGATGATGACCTCGGTGTCGGGCCACTCGCTTTTAAGTACCCTTACAAGGTCGAGACCCGTCATGGTCGGCATTTTCAAATCGATCAGCAAAGCGTCCGGAGAGCTTTCCTCCATCATTGACAACGCCCGGATTCCGTCCTCCGCCACCCGTACTTCGTATCCCTCCTTCTCCAGGATGCGACTGACGGTCATGCGGATGATTCCCGCGTCATCCACTATCATCACTCGAGGTCTTTGCAATTCGTTTTTTGTTTCCATCTTGCCTGCTCCTTTTATTACCGGTTGACGCCTTCAACAAACAGTGACTCGAACTCCTCGGTCTCCTCCCGGTCAGAACCGCCGCCCATGGATTCATCTCCCGGCTCTTCATAGTCCGCAGCCGTCCGGGCGGGAAAGACCAGGCGAATACAAGTGCCTTCCCCGCTCGATTTCACAATTATTTTTCCCCCGTGCTCCTGCACGATCCGATAGGATACGGAAAGTCCCAGGCCGGTGCCTTCGCCCTCCGGTTTGGTGGTGAAGAAAGGATCGAATATCTTGTCCACGACTTCGTCGGGTATTCCGCTTCCATGGTCTTCGACCTCGATGGCTATGGTGCCGTCGGGTTCGCATTTCGCCCGGATGTGGACGGTTTCCGATTTGTTGCTTGCCTGCTGGGCGTTGACCAGGAGATTCACCAGCACCTGCTTGATCCGGTGCTGGTTTACATTCAAGTAAGGGAATTCCTCGGGTATCTGCTTATCAACCTCTATGTTCTTCTTGCGGAAGGTATGGCCTATAAGCATGATCACTTCGTCGACCACCTTTTTAAAAGAAGTCGTCTCCCTTTTCCGGTGATCATTGTCTCTCGAGAAGCTGAGCAGGTTCTTGATGATCTCGGAACAATGCAACGCCGCGTTCTGGATGGTTTCCAGGTCTTCCTGCAGTTGTTTGTCCTCGAATGACTCGGACAGGAGCAGTTGCGTGATCCCCAGGATTCCACCGAGGGGATTGTTGATCTCGTGGGCCACTCCGCCGGCGAGAACTCCGAGTGAAGCCATCTTCTCGCTCTGGATGAGCTGCTGCTGGGTATCCCGCAGTGCCCGGGTGCGTTCCTCCACCTTTTGTTCCAGCCTCTCGTTCCATTTTTTCAGCGAGCGGTTCTGCTCCTGGATGGTCCGGAACATCTTTTTGTTTTCCTGCTCGAGCCACCATTTGTTGAGCCCTTCCCTGATGGTGTTCTTGAGGTCCTCGTCGTTCCAGGGCTTGCACAGGAACCGGTAAATCTGCACCCGGTTGATGGCGTCCTCTGCTGTCTGCAGGTCGCTGTAGCCGGTAAGGATGATCCGGATGGCGTCGGGGCATACCTCCCGCGCTTTTTCCAGGAACTCGATGCCGCTCATGCCGGGCATTCGCTGGTCGGAGATGATCATGTTCACTTGCTGCTCGCGAATGACGGCAAGCCCCTCCTCTCCGCTGGTTGCGGTTACGATGTTGTAAGACTCGATGCGGAGGATGCGTTTGAGGGACCGGAGGACATTGGCTTCATCGTCCACCATGAGCACTGTCATGTTTGCGAGAGCTTCTTCCGATACCTGGGAGTTGAACGTGTTACTCATAGTTACCTTTCCTTTCGGGACTGTTGTTAGCCTGCAGGCCGCAGTGTTGCCTGTCCGTATCATTGAGTTCACATATCGAGAACACGAGCCCGTCCGGCTCTCCGAGTTCGTCGGTGATTACCAGCCCGGTCAGTGCCGCCCGGAACTCTTCTCCGTCCTTTCTTACTGCCCGTGCCCGGACCATTTGCAGGGACACGCTTTCGAGCCTTTCCTTCTCCGGTCCTGTCAGGACTTTGAGGATACGGGAGTCAATGATCTCGTTTATGTTTATTCCCTTCATGTGGTCAGCCGACACATACCCGAAAATCCTTGCCAGCTCGTTGTTGGCAAGCTCGATCCCGCCGTCTTCTTCAACCAGGACGACGCCCTCGGGCCGGAGACCGATCACGGTCTGGAAGAGCTTCCGGAAACGGCGGGCCTCCTTGTTCACCGAAAGGTCTTTGATGATCATGCGCAGTATCTTGGCTTCTCCCTCTCCGGAAGAGCATACGCGGACCTCGCCGGGAAAGCCGCTTTTCCCGTTTCGAAGGAGCCTCGCGGAGAAATGGGGCTGGAGGTTTTCCGCGAAGCAGTCTTCCAGGAGTTGGAGGACCTTTTCCCTGTCGTCGGGATGGATGAGTCCGGTAACCTCCCGGCCGCTGATTTGTTCCGGGCACTCGCATCCGAAGATACGCAGGCCGACGTCGTTGGCATAGGATATCCGCATGGTGTGGTCACACTCGATGACCGCGTCGGAGATAAGTGGCAGCAACTCTTCCGGAGAGAGCCTGGAGTGCACCGGCTCGCTGCCGTCTTCCTTCGCCTGCATGTGGACCACGAAGCCCATTGCCCTGCCGTCCTCGTCGAACAGGGGGTGTACCAGCGCCCTCACCTTTATTATCTTCGAGTCGGTGTTTATTGCTCCGTAAAACGCATGTACTCCTGTGGGGTCCTCGTCTTTTATCATGGTCTCCAGGACCTGGCGGGCGGCATCGTCCAGGAAGTCTGCAAGGCGTTTGCCGGAGATCTCCTCCAGGGGAATGCCGGTAAACCCGATGAGAGCTTCGTTGGTGTCGATTATGGTGCCGCTCCTGTCGAGCACGTACACCGCGGAGCTCTCTTCGCTAAAGCCCGCTGCCGTGAAGCAGGCGTCTCGGGGCTCTTTCAATGAGGAGTTAATAATTTGATACAGAGCCGAGCTCATGTTCATCTTCCTTTCCGTCGGTTTCCTGCAGCCGGTCTTCCGCTTTAACCGGCAGCTTCAGGGTGAATACGGAGCCTTTGCCGGGCGTGCTGTCCACTTCGATCTTTCCTCCGTGCTTTTGCATGATGCTGTAGCTTATGCTGAGCCCCAGGCCGGTGCCTTTGCCGACCTCTTTGGAGGTGTAGAAGGGATCGAAAATCTTGGAGAGCACCTCCGGCTCGATCCCCTCGCCGGTGTCTTCGATCTGCACGCATATCCATGCTCCTTTCTGAAACGTCCTTATTATGATTTTTCCCCACTCGGGTATGGCCTGGGACGCGTTCACCAGGATGTTCATGAAGACCTGCTTGAGCTCCTGCGGATAGCAGGGAATCATGGGAAGGTTGCCGTAGTCCTTTTGCACCTCTGCCTTGTACTTGAGCTCGTTCCAGACGATGTTCAAGGTGCTGTCCAGGGCGTGGTGGACGTCCGCCCGCTGCGGAGCTCCAGTCTCCGGGTGGGAGAACTCCTTGAGGTTCTTGACGATATATGTCACCCTTTCCGCTCCCTCGATGGACTCGTCGATCATGTCCTTTATGTCCGTTAACATGTCCTCGACCTCGAGGGACTCCTCGAGATGTTTTATCTTCTCGCTGGTTTGTTTCAATGCTGCCATGTCGGCGCCGTCCTGCACCATTTCCGAGATCTCTTGGTAGACGCTGATGAGCTCGTTGAGGTCCTTTCTGTAGGTGTTCAGCAGGTTGAGGTTGGAGTTGACGTACCCCATGGGGTTGTTTATCTCGTGGGCCACTCCCGCGGCGAGTTGTCCTATGGAAGCCATCTTCTCGCTCTGGAGAAGCTGAACAGAGGCCTGCTCCAGTTCCCGGTTTTTGCGGACCAGTTCCTTGTTTTTTTCCTGGATGACGTCCCTGAGCTTCTGCCTGGCCACGCCCACGGCGAGCTCATTGGCCACCTGGTTTATCACGCTCATCCTCCTGGAGTTGAAGTAGTCCTGTTCGCGGGAAGCTATGTAGATCACTCCCTGGAGCTCGTCCTCCATCAGCATGGGCACGCTGGTCATGGACGATATGCCGAGCTCCTGGATGCGCTCCCGGGTATGAGTTCCCGCTTTTATCTTTTCCATGTTGTTGATGACAATGGGCTTTTTCATGATGGCGGTGCGGCTGGCCACGTCACTGGCGCTGCCGTCCACCGCCAGGGTGGCCATGTTCTTTATGGCGTGGGAGCTAAGCCCCACCTGGGCGGCGAGCTTCAAGGCCTTTTCCTCGCTGCGGAGGAATATGGCCCCTATGGGCACGTTCATGACCGCGCAGATTCCTTCCAGGGCCTGGTCGATCATGGCCTGGAGGTCAGGGGCGTCCTTGATGGCGTTGGAGATGGACAGCAGCAGGGACTTCTCGAACTCCTGTTGCTTCCTCTGGGTTACATCTCGAAGAATGGTTTGTATCCAGGCGACCCCTCCATCCGCGGCGATGGGAATGGTACGGGCTTCCACGTCTATCTTGGTCCCGTCGGAGCGTTGGATGCGGGTCTCGAAAGATCGGGGGGCCATATCTTTTCTCATTTCCTCGAAGAGCTTTACCACCTCGGGTTTCTCTTTTTCGGAAATCAGGTCGGTCTCGAAGAGGTTCTTGCCGAGGCACAGCTCTATGTCATGTGTGGAGAGCAGGTTTTCGGCCTGTTTGTTCGCTTCGAGGACCTTATGCTGGGGATCGGTGATAATAATGGCGTCGGCTGCATTGGCCATGAAGTTTCGATACCTTTGCTCGGAGACCTCGAGCTCTGCCTGTTTCCTGGACAGCTCGAGCTCGAGCAGCTTGCGGTCGGTGATATCAGTTGACACGTTGATCACCGAGGACACCTTTTCATCACGGTCTTGCAGTGGAGTGGAGTTCAAGTGATACCATCGCTGCTGGCCGTCCTTGTTGTAGTAGCGGGTAATTATCCGGCTGTGGTTTGCTCCTTCAAAGACCTCGCGCAGGGGGCATTCCGTGCAGGGTTCGGTGTCCCACACAAAGGATTCATAACATTTCCTGCCTTCGATCTCACCGTGGACCTCTTTAATGAGGGGGTTTGCATACTCGATTTCATAGTCGGCGTTTATGATGGTCACTCCCACTCCGGCGTGTTGGAGGAACTTCTGGGAGTCCTTGTTCTGGCGGTGGACTTTCCTGGCATAATCGAGCTGGAGCTTGGTGATGAGGAACCCGAGCGTCAGGATCATCACGGTCAACAGTATGGAGAGCAGTGTCCGGTAGTAGTCGCTGTTGATATGGTCGTAATAGTTTCCGACCACCGGGAGCACGCCCAGGCAGACGACGCCGAGGTAGGCCAGATACTTGGCCTTGGTAAGCCGATAGGTCGGCTCCCATCGAAGCCATCCTTTCCACGTCTGGGTGACGTGCTCGTAGCTCTCCGAGTCTATTACCGGAGATTTCTCCATGATCCTAATGATGCGGAAGAAGTGGAGGGTCCTTCTTATGCTTTTATGCCATGCCCGGCGGAAGATGCCGCGGGGGTCTCTCCACCTGACCCTGTAGGTGCAACAATCAGCCCCGTAGGTTGTTCCCGAGATGGTATGAGCCGTGGTTGCTTCGGTTTGTGCAGCCACATGTTCGTTGCCCGGGCTCTCTCCGGCGTTCCTCTGCCAGATTCTTCCTTCGTCATCCATCCGGTAGAGCTTGCCGCAAACCTCGCCGGCCCTGTCAACGGTAACCAGGCAGGACAGCTCGACTATGTCTTCGTCTTTGCCGCCCGCGAACTCGATCACTCCGGAGATGACCCCTTCAATCAAAAGGCAGTGATCGTGGGTATGCAGGTAATCGAGCTTCTTAGTGATTGTAAGCCGCATCTCCTGCCGGCTCCGGACATCAGCATGAACGGATATGAGCGGACAGAGCTTTTTAATAAGCTGGGCGGTCACGTATGCCACGGAGCTGCTCTCCGGGTTTATGGGTATGGTCTGTCCGAGCCTGCTTTGGAGGAGTTCTCCCGCTACCTTGTTTCCCGCTTTTCGGGCAATGTCATCGTCGCCGGTTACCTGTCTTGCCTGGGCGAAGAGTATTATGAGGGTCTCGTTGGACACGTACCTGCCGGGCTGCACCAGGTTTTCCAGGGAGAGGTCAAACGTTTCCAACAAGGGTTCCATGTCCTTCCCGGTCTCCCGGACAAGCTCGATCAGCGCATAGGTTATGCGGGTGCTGATGTTGTCACCCATAGTTTACTCCTCGTGCTCCTCCCTGATGGGCAGCTCCATGGTCAGCTTAAGACCGGCACCCATGTCCGCGTTCAGGCTCAAAGCCCCGTTCTGTCGTGCCAGCACCGTGGATATGACCTCGATGTTCCCCTTCTTTTCATCATTCCCCGACAGGCAGTGGAGCAGGCAGGTCATGGTGTTTTTGTTTACCTTGTACTCCGGTTTTCCTGTTCCCACCCTTATCATGCCGCCGGTGTAGTCCACGTCGTAGGCCATCTCGGGGTCTTCAGGCTTCAAGGTATCCATAAGCTCCTTGAACGAGTTGATGGTCTCGATCTGTTCCACCGTCCGGTCGACAACGTCCATGATCCTGGTTATGTCGGAGGGCTTGTGGAGGAGCCGATAGACCTCTTCCTGCTCGACCGCGGAAAGGACCTCGGAGGTGTCGGCGTAAGCGCTCAGGATCATCCGGATGGTGAAAGGATGGCGCTCCTTGACCTCCCTGCAGAGTTCGATGCCGGTCATGTTGGGCATGCGATGGTCGGTTATCAGGATGTCGACCTTTTCCTTGTCCATCTTCTCCAACGCCTCGTCCCCGCTCGCCGCGGTGAGCACGCTGTGCCCGCTGTGCCGGAACATGCGTTCCATGCTCTTTAAAACGTTCTCTTCGTCGTCCACGAACATAATGGTCACCGGTTCCATTTCCTTCTCCTTACCGGCTGAGCTTCGCCGTTTGTTTATAAGTTTCTTCTTCATCTTCCATCCCGGCTAAAGGAGCGGTGTTTGATTGGTTCTGCTGGTAACTCTTTCCACATCCGGGACAGAAGCTCCATTGTTTTTCCAGGGACCTTCCGCATCGGGGGCAGGCCTGCATGAGGAACTCGCCGCATGAGGGGCAGTAGTTGTCGTTCTCGCCGGCCGCAGTCGCGCATCTCGGACAGGTCACGATCCTGATTTCCTGTGGTCCGAGCACGCGGAGGACCTCGTCCAGTGAGGTCAATCCTTTCTCTACCTTGTCGATGCCGCTCTCGAGGATGGTCCTCATTCCCTCCTCGCGGACCACCTGGCTGAGTTCGTTTTCGGAAAAGTTCCTGGCGATGATCTGCCTCACCTTGGGAGTAATGGACAAGACCTCGTACAAGCCGAGCCTTCCCACGTATCCGGTGTTGTTGCACTGTTTGCATCCCGCGGGGCCGTAGGCTTTGGCGGGTTTTTCCACCTGGAGGTACTGAAGTGTGGCGGGGTCCGGTTCGATCTCCTGTTTGCAGTTGGGGCAGAGCTTTCTCACCAGTCGCTGGGCGATGATTCCGGTAAGTCCAGAAGCTATAATGTACGGCTTTACCCCCAGGTCGAGAAGCCTTGCCACTGTTCCCACCGTGCTGGTGGTGTGCAGGGTGGAGAGGACCAGGTGTCCGGTGAGCGCGGCGTGGAAGGACACCTCTGCGGTCTCGAAGTCGCGGACCTCGCCGAGGAGGATCACGTTGGGGTCCTGCCGAAGTATGGACCGGAGTATAGACGCGAAGTTCAGGCCGATTTTTTCCTTGACCAGCACCTGGCCGGCATACTCCAGGTAGTACTCGACCGGGTCCTCGATGGTCACGTAGTTCATGTTGGGGTTGGCGTGCTCATAGAGCAGCGCGTACAGGGTGGTGGTTTTACCGGAGCCTGTAGGACCGGTTGTGAGTATCATTCCCTGGGGGCTTTTGATCATCTGCACCATGCGGTCAATGTCCTGCGGGTCCGCTCCCAGGTCGCCGGCGGACTTTATGACCGCGTTCCGGTCCAGGATGCGCATGACGACTTTCTCGCCGTTTATGGTGGGCAGGGTCGAGATACGCAGGTCCACGGTGCGCAACGGCGACTTCACGGTGATCCTTCCGTCCTGGGGCCTTCTCCTCTCCGAGATGTCCAGTTCGGCCATTACCTTGATCCTGGATACCAGGGCCTGGTGAAGGTTCTCGGGCACGTGGATGTGGTCGTTCAACAGGCCGTCAATGCGGAAGCGGACCGTGGTGTGCTTGACCCGTTTCTCGAGGTGGATGTCGCTGGCCCGCGACTTGAGGGCCTCGAGGATGATCACGTTGACCAGCTTGATGGCGGGCGGCGTCTCCGAGGATTTCATCAGGTCTTCCACCGAGTCTTCTTCCTCTTCCAGCACTATCTCGATGGTCTCGTAGGGCTCGTACTCCTGGATCTGGGAGAGGTCCGGGACTTCGTCTGGAGACTGGTCTTGTTTGAAGTAGATGTTGATGATCTCGTTGATGTCCTTGCCGGGAGCATATGCGGGTATTATCTCCATGCCGGTCAGGAACCTCATATTGTCCGCCAGTGCGAAGTCCGCGGGGTCGGCCATGACCAGGAGCACCTTTCCGCCTTCCATGTGTTTTAAGGGAAAGACGCGGCTTTTCCTGCACAGCTCCTCCGGGAAAAGCGATATGAGGACGTCGGGAGGAGCGAACTCCTTGGGATAGAGCCGGTCCACTCCCAGCCGGGCCTTTAGGAAGGACGCCATCTCGCTTTCTTTCATGTAACCCAGCTCGATGATGACGTCGGTGAGCGGCTTTTGGTTTCGGGACCTCATCGTCTGGACTTTCTCCCTCTGGTCCGCGTTCAGGTGGCCGCTCTTTAAAAGCATGGAAAGAAGCTGGCTCTGGTTTATCCGGGCGTAATTGGAGAGCTTCTTTATCTCCCTGGACTTCTTCTCCGCCTGCTGTTTGAGCTTGTGGTTCTCCTCCATGAGCTCGAGCTGCTCGATGGCCAGGCTCACCGTGATCCGGAGGTCCTCGTCGTTCCAGGGCTTGGTGATGAACTTGTACACCGCGCCGGTGTTGATGGCGCCCATCACCGACTGAGTGTCCGCATAGCCGGTGAGCATGATCCGGATGGTCCGCGGCCAGCTTTTCTTGACCTCGCCCAGGAACTCGGAACCGCTCATGCCCGGCATACGGTGGTCGGAGATGATAAGGTGCACGGTGTTGTTTTTCATGGCCTCCAGGCCTTCCTCGCCGGTGCCTGCTGTCAGAAGCCGGTAGTTCTCCTGGAAGAAGACCCTTTTCAAGGAGCAGAGGACCTCTGGTTCATCGTCCACCAACAGAATGGTGTAAGGCTCCCGATCCTCTGCCTGGAGGTTCTGCGAAGAAACCTCCTTGTCCGGGTTCTCTTCCATGAACAAACCTGCCAGTCTTGATTTCATTGCCCCTCTCCTTGGGAAATTACCTGCCGGGGAATGATCACCTTAAAGGCCGTGCCCCGGCCGGGCGCGCTTTCCACCCGGATATCACCGCCGTGGTTCTTCACTATCTCGTAGGATATGGACAGCCCCAGGCCGGTGCCTTTGCCCACCGGCTTGGTGGTATAAAACGGATCGAAAATCCGGGAGAGCTTCTCTCCGGCAATGCCCGGTCCGTTGTCCTCGATGTGGACGCAGGCATGATCGTTTTCAAAGCTGCTCTTTATGGTCAGCGTTCCGAACTCCTCCATTGCCTGGAGCGCGTTTACGATGATGTTCACAAACACCTGGTTCAACTGGTTGGGCAGTCCCCATATGCGGGGCATGTCATGGAGCTCTTTTCTAAGCTCTGCCTTGTGCTTGATCTCGTTGTGGAGCAGCTCGAGAGCACTCTCGATAAGCCCGTTCATGTCAAATGACTCTGAGTCGGTCTTGTCCACGTGGGAGAACCGGGAGAGCCCATTCACGATCTTGGCGATGCGCTCGCAACCCTTGGCGGACTGCTGAAGAAGCAGCCCCACGTCGGAGACGATGTACTCGATGTCAAGCTCCTCCCGCCTCTGGTCGAGCTGGTCGCGGGTTTTCTCATCTTGCTCCACGGCTGCGTACTCGTTGATCATGCCGACCAGGTTCTCTATATAGGTCCCCAGAGTCTGGAGGTTCGAGCGGACGAACGCGGTGGGGTTATTTATCTCGTGGGCCACGCCCGCGGCCAGTTGTCCGATGGATGCCATCTTCTCCTGCTGGATGAGTTGCTGCTGGGTCTTCTCGAGCTCCTTTCTCCTTTCTTCCACCCGAATCTCCAGTGTCTCGGCCAGCTCCCGGTAGCGCCGTTCCGATTCGCGCAGCTCCTGGTTCTTCTTGAGCAGGTCCCGGTAGTTGCTCTCCAAAGAGGAGTGGTGGACCTCGGCGATCATCCGCTGTTTGTGCTTGAGCTCGAAGTACGACTCGAGGAGGGCGGCCAGTGCCGGCGCCTTGGCAAGTGTCTGCTCCCCGTTACCGGTGTAGGGGACAACTAAGAGCGCGAACACCTCGCCTTCGTGGCGAACCGGAAAGCCGCGGTGGCCGGTGCCGTTTTCAGAGGAAAGCTCAGCAGGCTCGATTGGAAGACCTCTGCCGGCGATCTCTTCCGGCCGGAACGCACTGCTTTGGAATCCGTTCACCGCAAGGCTCTCGCCGTCCTCCCCGACCAGGAGCACCGGAAGGCCCATGAGCTCGAACAAGCGGTTAATAAAAGAGAGCGCGTCATCTTCATACACCGCTTCGTTGAAGCGGAACTCTCTGTCAAACTCGCGTGGGGATTCCATTGCTACTAAGCCCTCCTAACAGATGATGATTGAGTCCTTGCCGTTCGATGCCCATGGTTTCGCGTATCCGGTACTTGGACTCGAAGTAATCCACAACAAGGGAGATGATGCTCTGAAAAGTCTCCGCCACACCCCGTCCGTAGAGGGCGGAAGAGAAATGCAGGGGTACGCCGGAGTCCTGCCAGCGGTCAAGGACCTCCTGTTCATCAACGATGTCGGGAAGGTCCCGCTTGTTGTACTGCACCACAAGCGGAATCCGGTCGAAAGGAAGGCCGACCCGACGGGCGTTCTCTACCAGGTTTTGAAAACTCTCCGAGTTGTTCCGCGACTGGGAACGCTGGGAGTCGGCCACGAAAACCACCCCGTCGGCCCGGGCAAGGACCTGCTTCCTGGTGGCGTCGTACTGGACCTGGCCGGGCACGGTGAAGACCTTGATCTTGAGACGGCCGCCCGCAGGCGTCCGGTAGGTCAGGGGAAGAAGGTCGAAAAACAGGGTCCGGTCTTCCCTGGTGTTCATCTCCGCCATGGAGCCCCTTTTGTCGGGATCGAGAAAATCGTGCAAAGAAAGCAGGTTAGTAGTTTTTCCCGAAAGCGCGGGACCGTAGTACACGATCTTCCAGACCATCTTTTTTATGTTTTCGTCAAACTCCAGCACGGGACCGTCTCCGTTTGTTTATTGCTTATCAAAGGTTAAACATCGTCGATAATGATGGCCCCGTCCTTGTCGCGCTCGACGTGGCCGATGCCGGGGTGCTGGGCTTCCAGGCTCCTGATATAGGACTCCTGCTCCCTGATCTTCTTTAGAAGCTCCTCGTTGCGGAGCATGAGGTCCCGCACCTGCATGGCGTTTACCAAAGTCACCTTGAGCTCGTCGTCGTCCCACGGCTTGGTCAAAAATCGGTAGAGCTTTCCCTCGTTCACCGCGCGGATGGCCACTTCCATGTCTGCATAGCCGGTGAGAAGGATACGGATGATATTGGGATATCTCTTCCTCACCCGGATCAGGAACTCGAGCCCGGTTATGTTGGGCATGCGGTGGTCGGAGATTATTGCGTCCACCGCGTTATCCTGTAAATACTCCAGGGCTTCTTCCGCTCCCGTAAAACTGGTGAGTTCATATCCCTCCCTGCGCAGCGAGCGGGTAAGGGAGGTCAACACGAACTCTTCATCGTCCACCAACATGATTTTTCTTTTCGTCATCTTAATCTCCTTGCCTGAATTGGTCGTTTTTTAATATCCCTGTCTTGGTGTTGTATCAAGCTCCGTGCCGGGAGTTCAAAAAAGAAACGATTTTATAAGAGACTGAATTAATTGAACAATCTGTTATGCTTTCCGGGTTTGCCGAGACCGGGACAGGAAGAGATAAGAATTGCTTTTGGGAATCTTTCGGACAACCACCTGTTTTCTAAACAAAAAATCCGTCTTTCCCGAAAGTGGGAATTCCCGGATTCGGGAAAAGCCTCTTCAGCCGGTTTTTCCCGGAAACGGGAATTTTTTGTAATTGGCGATTATTTTGTTGAAAAATCACACAATCCGGGATAAAATGGACGTAAGTCTTATGAGCAATATATTGGAGGACAGATTGAACGGTCATGAGGTGGATAAGCGGCCGGGGTGGGACGAGTATTTCATGTCCATAACCCGGCTTGTAGCCACGCGTTCCACCTGCCTTCGCCGTTCGGTGGGCGCGATCATCGTCAAGGACCGGCGCATCCTGACCACGGGCTACAACGGCGCTCCCTCCGGTCTTGCCCACTGCCGGGATACGGGCTGTTTGCGCCAGGAGCAGGGGGTTCCTTCCGGGCAGCGGGCGGAGATATGCCGCGGTCTGCACGCGGAACAGAACGCCATTATCCAGGCTGCCCGCCACGGGGTTTGCATAGCGGGCTCCACCCTGTACTGCACCAACCAGCCATGCGTGATCTGTGCCAAGATGCTCATTAACGCGGGAATTGCCGAGCTTGTTTTCGAGGACGGGTACCCGGACCCGTTGGCTGAGAAGATGCTGGAGGAGGCGCGGGTCCGAGTGCGCCGCTTTCATGGAGGGAAAAGATGAAGTGTCCGTTTTGCGGTGAGTATGAAAATAAAGTGATCGACTCTCGACTTAGCAAGGACAGCGAGGTAATCCGGAGACGGCGGGAATGTCTTGAATGCGGTCGCAGGTTCACCACCTACGAGCGCATCGAGGAGGTCCTTCCCCTGGTGATCAAAAAGGACAGCCGACGGGAGCCGTTTGACCGGATGAAAATAATTATCGGGCTTAAGAAGGCCTGCGAGAAACGCCCGATTTCCATTACCACCCTGGAGAAGGTAGCAGAACGCATCGAGGCCAGGCTCCAGGAGCGGGGGGACAAGGAAATCCCTGCGGAAGAGATCGGGGCTTCCATCATGGAAGAGCTTTTCCACCTTGATCACGTGGCTTATGTAAGGTTTGCTTCCGTTTACCGCTCTTTCAAGGACGCCCACCATTTCATGGAGGAACTCCGGGACCTTCTCCAAAGACAGAAAGAAGAGGCTGACAAGAACCAATGAAAAACAACGACGATGCGGCATGGATGAGGCGGGCCCTTGCGCTCGCTAAAAAGGGAGAAGGCGAGACTTGCGACCATCCCATGGTGGGAGCGGTGATCGTCAAGCACGGGCACAACATTTCCGAGGGATGGTTCAGAAGACCGGGTGAAGCTCACGCGGAGATTCATGCCCTGCAGGCGGGAGGGGCAAACGTACGCGGAGCTACCATGTACCTGAACCTCGAACCCTGCTCCCATTACGGACAGACGCCTCCTTGCGCGGACGCACTGGTGCGCGCGGGGATCAAAAGGGTGGTTGCCGGAATGATGGACCCTAATCCCCTGGTCTCCGGCCGGGGGTTCGCCATGTTAAGGGACGGAGGAGTAAAGGTCGAGACCGGGGTGCTCGAGAAAGAATGCCGGGACTTAAACCGCGTGTTTGTGAAATATATTACTACAAAGAGACCCTACATTATTATGAAAGCAGCAGCGACCCTGGACGGAAAGATCGCAACCAAGACCGGCGACTCCATCTACATAACCGGGGAGGACGCCCGCAAAGAGGTCCACCGTCTCCGCGACATCTACCAGGCGGTCATGGTCGGAGGCGGCACAATAAAAGCGGACAATCCCCGCCTCAATGTAAGAAGGCAAGGCAAGAAGAGGCATCCCCGGCCGGTGGTGATCTCCTCTAAGCTCGACTTTCCTTCGAACTCCGAGTTCATGTCCTCGGGAGGTGAGGATGGCCCCTTGATCTTCACCAGCAAGGTGGCAGGCATCAAGAACATCCGCTCCTTCCGCGAGGCGGGAGCAGAGGTCGAGGTAGTCAAAAAAGACCGCTCCGGAGGACTGGACTTAAAGGAAATCATGAAAGTGCTTGGAGAGAGAAAGATGGCAAGCATTCTCCTGGAAGGGGGAGCAGGCCTTTTCAGCTCTTTTCTCCGGGCCAACATGGTGGACGAAGTGGTCATGTTCTTTGCTCCCCGCATGCTCGCGGGCGACGGACTTCCCATAACCGGCGGCCCCGGTCCCAAAAAGATGGCCGACGCCATGGTCCTCGAAGAACTCTCCTCCCGACGGCTCGGAGAAGACATCATGATAACCGGAAAAACAGCAAGCGAACAGCACTGAAATCAGGTATCTTAATTAATAAAGACGGACGCTGCGCTGATCGCGACTGAAAGTCGCTCGCACGCAAGAGTAGGTATAAAATTACAATGGCGGGAAAGCAGAAAATTGCACTCTGCGATTTTTGAATGATCGGTTTTTTATTTCATTTAGTGGGAGCGACTTTAGTCGCGAAACGAGTTTTATTACTTCAGCCGGACTTGATGGATATGAACTACAGGAGAATGCCCGAAAAACCGGAAAAAGGCTCACATTTTCTTCGAAAAGGAAGGCGCTCTTTTTTTTATAAAGTTTATTTTGTCAGTGCATTCAAAGACAGAAGCATTGTAAGGCTGGATGATCATGTATGTTTTGATTCTGTTATGGAGAGCTTGGACAAGCTTGAAAAAGAGGATTTGTTGGAATGGTTCGCCCTGGTTGTCATGCCGGACCATTTTCACATAATTTTGCGGTTAGGGGAGAACATAACTTTAAGTAAGTTGATGCAAAGACTCAAGGGGTCTTCCTCTTATGAGATCAATCGGCGATTGGGCAGAAAGGGATCGGTTTGGTACAAGGGATATTATGACCGAATGATTCGGGATCATGAAGATGTCCTTCAATACCTTAAATATCTCTATGAGAACCCGGTCAGGAAAGGGCTTGTGGAGGAAGCTTCCGAGTGGAAATTTACCAAGATAAAATGGGAGCAGTTCAGTTGAAATCGCGACTGAAAGTCGCTCGCACGTAAGAGCAGGTATAAAATTACAATGGCGGGAAAGCAGAAAATTGCACTCCCCTGCGATTTTTGAATTATCGGTTTTTTATTTTATTTAGTGGGAGCGACTTCAGTCGCGATATATGTCAGAGTTTTCAGAAAGTGGGAGCGACTTTAGTCGCGAAACGAGTTTTATTACTTCAGCCGGACTTGATGGATGTGAACTACTGTCTTGTCAAGCTTACACTGACGCATAGTGTGCGAGCGGCGGATGTCGCGACTGAAAGTCGCTCGCACGAAGAAGTTTAGAGAAAGCTGAATGATGCAAAGGACGCTGCGCTTATCGCGACTGAAGTCGCTCGCACGAAGAATTTTAGAGAAAGCTTAATGATGCAAAGGACGCTGCGCTTATCGCGACTGAAGTCGCTCGCACGAAGAAGGTCCGTGTTGTAAGCGACGGAAGACGCTTGACAGTGCACTACAGGGGGATAAGCGAAAGACCGGCGATATATGAAGGCGGGCAATGTTTACAGGACTTATTGAACGGATAGGCACGGTAAGGAAGTGCGTGCGGAGCGTTGCCGGCCTTCGGCTGGAGATTTCCGCGGTCGGAGAGGACTTTGACATCTCTCCGGGCGATTCGGTGGCGGTGGACGGCCTGTGCCTTACCGCGTCTTCGGTGGACAAAGACGGCTTTTCCACGGACGTAAGCGCGGAGTCGCTTGCCCGCTCCACCTTGCAGCAAGTCCGCACGGGCACGCGGGTGAACCTCGAGCGGGCGCTCCGGCTCGGCGACCGGCTGGGCGGCCACATGGTCACCGGCCATATTGATGCAGTGGGCAAGATAACCGAAGCGCGGCCTGACGGCGGGTTTGCCCGGATTACGGTTGCCGCTCCCCCCGAGGCGCTCTCCTTGACAGTGGAGAAAGGGTCCATCGCGATGGACGGCATCAGCCTTACAGTAAACGGGGTCATGGCCGACCGGTTCTGGATGACGGTAATACCCGAGACACTGGCCCGCACCACCCTGGGAAACAAGATGCCCGGAGACCCGGTCAACCTGGAAACCGACCTGCTTGGCAAATACGTGGCCCGCCTGCTGGGGAGCGCAAGCGGCCGCACAACCGACGAAGGCCTGTGGGAGAAGCTCAAGCAGGAAGGGTTCTTTTGAATCTCCGCGTAACAGCAATCCGAATAAAAAGCGCTTTCTTGCAGGGCCTTTAAAGACAAGGCGTGTTCATGGCCAAGCTGGTTTTCTTTCAACTGAACCACTACGAGCTTCACGGTCCCCAATCCGTATCTGCGCTGCTCGCCGCAAGCGGACATAGCACGCGGCTTGTGGTGCCGTGGCTGGAAAAGGACCCGGTCCGCACCATCCAACAGGAGGCCCCCGACGTTATCGGCATCGGACACACCACTGTAGAGCGACAGGAGGCGCTGGAGTGGGCCCGGCTTTTCAAAAAGACCACCGGCGCCCGGGTAGTTCTTGGGGGTATTGATCCTACCTTCCATCCCGAGCTGGCCCTGGACCCGGCAGTGGACGCGGTGGTCCGAGGGGAGGCCGAGTTTCCGCTTCTGGAGATCATGGAGCGGGTGGAAGATGACCGCGACTTCGGTGATATCGAGAGCGTGGCATGGTCGGAAAACGGGGATTTGAGGATGAACCCGGTGCGGCCGCTGCTCGTCGACCTGGACGAGCTGCCCTTCCCGGACAAGGACCTCTACCTGGGCCGCTACAAGTACTTCCGCTCCTATCCCATCAAGTTCTTCATGGCAAGCCGAGGATGCCCCCACGGCTGCACCTACTGCGCCAATAAAGGGCTTAGAAAGCTCTACCCCAACCCCGCAGACTACGTGCGATTCAAGTCGCCCGCATACCTTACCGAGGAGATAAAAAGGGTAATCAAAAAGTACCCGGCAAGAACCGTCGGATTCAACGACGACCTGTTCACCCATGACCCTGACTGGCTTGCCGAGTTTCTGCCCCGCTTTAAAAAAGAAGTGGGCCTGCCGTTCTTCTGCACCGCCCGGGTGGACGGCATGACCGCAGAAAAGGCCCGGCTTTTGGCGGACGCCGGCTGTTACACCTGCTGGTACGGGCTGGAGAGCGCCAACGAGGACACCAGAAGCAACGTTCTCGGCAGGAAGATGAAAAACGACGACATCCGGCAAGGCACCAAGATACTCCACGAGCACGGCATCCTCACCCAGAGCTATAACATGCTCAACATCCCCGGCGAGTCCATTTTAGACGCGCTCGAGACCCTGAGGTTCAACATCGAGCTCGAAAACGACTTTGTGGTGGCCTCCCTGTTCCAGCCCTTTCCCGGCACCGAGCTCGTGGACCGGCTCATCGAACAGGGAAAGCTGGACCACCCCGAGAAGTACTCCGGCAGAGAAGCCCTGTCTTACTTCGCGTTTTCGCCTTTCATTCAAAAAGACAGCAAAAAGCATCAGAACCTCCAGAAGCTGTATATCCTTTCCCACCGCCATCCCCGCCTGTTGCCTCTTATAAAAAAGGCCCTGAGTTTGCCGCAAAACCCGATCTTTGATATCCTATTCTTGGCGAGTTTTGCGCTCGATTACGGCCGCTCGCACCGGCTCCGGTTTTGGGAAGTGGGGTATTTCAATCTTAGACATCTGTGGACGACTTACCTGGCGCGAAAGCGCAAGGTGCCGGAAGGCTGAACAATACAGGTTTATAAGCAGGCATATTTTATGCCGGCAGTTTCCGGCTTGATGAAGCCGGCAAGGAGTTTTCATGCAAGGAAGTAGAAGAACGAGTATCGACCAGGCGATAGAGGATATCCAGCAGGGCAGGATGGTCATCCTGGTGGACGACGAGGACCGGGAGAACGAAGGAGACCTCTGTTGCGCTGCGGAAAAGGTGACGCCCGAGATAATCAACTTCATGGCCACCAAGGGACGAGGTCTTATCTGTCTTTCCATGACCGAACAAAAGGCTGACTCCCTGGATTTAAAGCCCATGTGCGACAACAACGAGGCCCCCTTGCGCACTGCCTTCACTGTATCCATCGAGGCCAAGAAAGGCGTGACCACCGGCATATCCGCTTATGACCGTTCCCGTACCATTCTTACCGCGGTGGCGGACGACGCCGGTCCGGGCGACCTGGTCCGGCCGGGCCACGTTTTCCCGCTCCGGGCGCGCAAAGGCGGAGTGCTGGTGCGCACCGGGCAGACCGAGGGCTCGGTCGACTTGGCGCGGCTTGCGGACCTTAGACCCGCGGGTGTGATCTGCGAGGTCATGAAGGACGACGGCACCATGGCAAGGATGCCGGACCTGGAAGTGTTCGCCGAGGAGCACGACCTGCATATCGTCACCGTTGCCGACATCATCGAGTACCGGATGAAGAACGAGCGGCTGGTCCACCGGGCGACAGAGACCTTTCTTCCCTCCCAGTACGGGGGCGAGTGGAAAGCTATCGCCTACACCAGCGACGTGTCCGCCGACGTCCACCTGGCCCTGGTTAAGGGCGAGGTCCATCCCGACGACAACGTCCTGGTCCGGGTCCACAGCGAGTGCCTGACCGGCGACGTGCTGGGGTCGTTGCGGTGCGACTGCGGGCCTCAGCTCCAGCAGGCCATGGAGATGATCGCGCAGGAAGGCAAGGGCGTTGTCCTTTACATGCGCCAGGAAGGACGCGGCATCGGGCTTTTGAACAAGCTGAAAGCGTACCACCTCCAGGACGAGGGCATGGACACCGTCGAGGCCAACCTGGCGCTGGGGTTTAAACCGGATTTGCGCGACTACGGCATCGGCGCCCAGATACTGGCCGACCTGGGGATCAGGAAGATGAGGGAGATAACCAACAACCCCAAGAAGATCGTGGGACTCGAGGGATACGACCTCGAGGTCACCGAGCGGGTCCCCATCGAGATTTGTCCGAACTGTAACAATATCCATTACCTGACGACCAAAAAAGAAAAGATGGGCCATCTCCTTACTTTCAAGGACTAGGCCCGGGGAGGACATGATGCCCGAAACCATAGAAGGAAACCTGGACGCCAAGGGCTTGAGCTTTGCCATAGTTGTGAGCCGGTTCAACGACTTTATCACCGGCAAGCTCCTGGAGGGATGCCTGGACGGCCTTGTCCGCCACGGAGCGGAGGACGGCAAGATATCCGTAATCAAGGTTCCGGGAAGCTTCGAGATGCCGGTTGCAGTCAAGAAGCTCTGCGGCTCCGGGAAGTACGATGCGGTGATCGCGCTGGGGGCGGTTATCAGGGGCTCTACTCCGCATTTCGAGTACGTAGCAGCGGAAGCAACCAAGGGCCTGGCACAGACCATGCTCCAGACCGGTGTGCCGGTGGCTTTCGGCGTCATCACCACCGATACCATCGAGCAGGCCATCGAGCGCGCCGGCACCAAGTCCGGAAACAAGGGGTACTCCGCGGCCATGTCGGCCATAGAAATGTGTCGGGTGCTCCGCCAGATATGAGATAAAAATGGGAAAACGCCGCCGCGCACGCGAGCTGGCCCTGCAGTACCTCTACCAGTGGGACTTCCACGGCGAAAAGGGCAAAGAAGTCGCCGACCTGTTCTGGGAAAGCAGGAAGGACGGGCCCGATGTCAAGTCCTTTGCAGAATCACTCTTGAAAGGTGTGGAAGAAAAGCGCGAAGAGATAGACAGGCAGATCGAGTCCCGCTCCAGCCACTGGAAGCTTTACCGCATGAGCAGGGTGGACAGGAGCATCCTCCGACTGGCGGCCTACGAGATACTGTTCTGCCCCGACATCCCCCCCAAGGTCAGCATTGACGAAGCAATCGAGATAGCCAAGAAGTTCGGGACCAACGAGTCAGGCTCGTTTATAAACGGCATCCTCGACCAGTTGTCCAAAAGCCTGCAACAGGAAGCCGCCTCCAAGGAGAAAGCGGAGCAATGATTATCGAGGTCACATCGCTGCCCGTTGACCTGTTTCCGTTCGATCCCTTGGGGGTCCCCCTTTTCCAGGACATGAGGCCCCCCCGCATGGAGGCGGGCAGGGTCAACTTCCGGCTGCAAGGAATGATATCAGATCGGATAGAACAAGGAGCTCTGGACCCCGCATCAAGAAAACCGCTCCTGTTCAGCCCCGGACAGAATACGCCCTTCCCGGTGCTCGTGTTCGCCGGATGTGGAAACTCCGACGAGCTCTCCGCGCCGGCAACCGAAAAGGTCATCGCAGGTATCACCGACTCCCTGCTGCGGTCAAAAGCCCCCTGCTTCGGGATTGCGGCGCGTGACCTTAAAAAACCCCTCTCTCCCCCTCGGGACAGCGCAGAGGTCCTGGCCCGCGGACTGGCCCACGGCGCCCGCCTGGCAGAGGTCTTCGAAGGATTTACTATCCGAATCCATTGGGACACAGAAGAAGTAAGCCTGCTGGTGCAGGAGATGCGCCGCTTCAGAAAGCACGACTCCGTATCCAGGGAATGGGAAATCCGGCCCGCTCCCGAGGATGAACAATGGCTGTTGGCCGGAGAGTGACATTCCGGCGCAAAGGTGAAAGGTAAAAATACGGTGAAACAGGCAGCGGGAGCGGTCATGACGAAAAAGGGACGCTACTCCTCTTTTTCCGCTTCCTTGCCGCAGTACGGGCAGAACTCTTCATCTGAAGGATACTGAGAACCGCAGCTCTGGCAGATATTGTAATCGCCTGCCTCCTCCAGGGGATTGCTTTCCATGTAGGTCTCAATAAGCTCTTTTGCGGCTTCCGCGTTATCCTCGGAAACAAATACCTTGATCTCGCCCATGTCGGAGGAGGCACTGCCCAGCATGGACGAGCCCATCTCGTTGGACAAGGCGGCGAAGATGCCCTCGTTGTAGAGAAGCTCTTTGACGAGGCCGACCTCGGGAGAGGAATGGGCGTGGTAGACCTCGACCATGTCCCCCTGGAAATGGTCCTCGGAAAGTGCGTCAACCAGCTTTACCCGGCAATCGGGGCAAACCTCCACCCCGTCCTCGTACTCGTAACCGCATGAAGGGCAATAAGGCATGTCTACTCCTCCCCCCTTTTTATAATGGCCTCTTCCAAAACTCTTTATAACAATAACCTACCAGATTAAAGTTCGCAAGAGGATAATGCAGCCAGGGAATGATATTTTATAACATCCCGCTGAAAGTCGGAACGGGAGGCATCATGCATATCGGGTTTCGAACGATAAAGTCTTATTTAGTGCCCGTTGCGAAACGGAGGTTTAATTTACTGGCTCCTCACCAGAATCTGCGGGTGAATAACAATCATGCAAGCTCTCTACAATGAGTGTATTTCATCTGCTCCAAGAGGAATGACAGCCTTGGTTAAAGGGGCACGTCCTTGCCGGCGCTTGCAAAAATCAAAAGATTCTGCTAGTGCTCTGTCAAGCGTTTCTCGTCGCTTAAAAAATAGATGTTTTTCATGCGAGCAGCGCAAGTCGCGGTATCAGTAGCTCGCACACTATGCGTCAGTGTAAGCTTGACAGAGCACCGGGTATAACGGGTCTGTGCAATGAACGGAGGTTTCCATGCAATTGAAGTCACATCAAAAACTGATGGCCCTGGTGCAGGGCGCGATCTGGCTGGTGGCCGGCGCTGCCGTGTCAGGGGGGCTTTTATTCACCTACTTCGAGCAAGGCGGTTTTTTGGATCGGGTGCCTGCTGCGGTGTTCGTTTCTCTGGCCCCCTTCCTGACCGGCATCATCGGCTCGGTGACCGGTCCCAACCAGGCCCGCAAAGACTACCAGGAGGGAAAGTTAATTCTCGCGCCACCCGAGCTTGAAAAAGGCGGGCAGCTTAGACCTCCGCGAAGGCCCATGTGGCTTGTTCCTCTCTTTTACGCCTTACTGCTCTGCCTGCCTTTTGCCGCGGGGGCGGTTCTTCTTGTCCTGTTTGTCTTTCCGCAGGGCACGGCCAGGATCGCCGTCATCGCCATATCCGGCCTGGCCACCGGCGGCAGCGCTGCTTTGTGCGCCTGGTTCTGCTCGGCGAGGGAGCTGCTCCGCCATGCCGCGCACCCGCCTGCCGAGTCGCTGTCATTCGGCAGGTATGCCCTTATCGAGCACGTCTCCGGCAACTCGCTTATCAACATCATCATCAACGCCGGCATAGGCTACATCCTTTTCCACCAGGGACCTCATCATCCCGAGCCGCTGGTTTCCGTTAACGAGTTCGTGCCGGAAATACTCGTTATGTGCGCAGTGGTCGGAGTTGCGGTGTCCATTGGAGCGTCGGTCCAGGCTGCGGCAGACGTAATGGAAAAGCGGGCCCTGCCTCCCCACCCGCCGCTTAAAAAACATCCGGGAGCGGTCTTAAGGATCATGGCCTACCTTGCCTTGGCCCCCGTTTGTGCGGGGGTTTTATGGGGGGTATTGACACTGGCGGCAGCGGAGGGGATATCTCTTGCTTCCGTGCTTGTAATCAAGTCCCTACTCGCCGGAGCGGTCGCAGCAGTCGCGGTGTTTCTCGCCGCCAGATGGTCTGCTGCAAAAACCGCGGTATCGTGACCCGCCAGAAACAGGGACAGGCAAGAACAGCGCTGACTCAAGCCTTGTTTTCAATATGGCCTCTTGGCGCGACGGTCTCGATGGGGCGTTTTGAAAAGTCCTCTGTACTGTAAGTGAGCTGCTCAGTCAAAGAAGTTGTCCGCGAACTCGGTAAACTCGAGCATGGTGCTCTGGAGCTCCTGTCTTTTCTGCTCGATGGTGTCCTCGTCCGCGTCCGGCGGGACCCGGATGGGGTCGGAGCCCTTGTAGACCACCCTGGTATATGGGAGGGGCAGCTTGGTCTTGTCCCAGCTTTTGGCCTCGATCCACTTCGAGCAGGAGCAGCCCACGGTGTAGATGGGCAGGCCCGTGGCTTTTGCCAGGTCGATAATGCCGCGCTTGACCTCGTAGACCGGGCCCTGCGGCCCGTCGGGAGTGATGCAAAGGTCGTAGCCTTTCTCGGACATCTCGATCATCTGCGAGAGAGCCTCTTTGCCGCCCTTGTTAATGCCGGGCTTGGATGACGACCCTCCCCGGATGGCTACGAAGCCCTTGAAGCTCTTTAAGGTGGCCGCGATGATGTCTCCGTCCGTGCTCCGGCTGACCATGATCACCGCGCCGTTGCCTTTCAGATACTGGTACGCGGTAGGGCCGAACATGAGGCGGTTGTGCCACAGCGCGAGTATGGTAGGCTCTTTGCCGCTTCCCACCCGCTCTACAAGCTCCTGGTGATTTATCAACGTCAACAGCTTCTCATTGTTTTTTCGCGCGGTGTAGTCGAACCAGTAAAGCCAGTACTTGACTACAGGAGGCACCAGCGTCAGGCTCAAGCCCCGCAGTAACCTCTTTTTAAAACTCCTTTTCTTCCGACTTGCCGGCTTCTTCCCGGATACGGTAACGTCCTCTCTGTCCTTGTCCACCTTCAGTCTCCCCGTTCTGCATGGTTATAAGAATCATAGTTTAGCACGGCAGGGGGAGGTTAGAAAGAAAGAGGCAGGCTCGGTATACAGATGTAAAGAGCAGGGGCTTATGTTCGCGGTTTATAAGGAGGAGGCTTACTGTTCGTGTCCCGGACCTGGTTTGATCTTGAGCTTCTGGCCGGGCCGCACAGCGTCGGAGTCCATGTTGTTGAGCTTTTTGATCTCCCACATGTGGACGTCGTGCTTTCTGGCGATGCCCCACAGGGAGTCTCCTTCCTGGACCACGTAGGTAATGGCCTTGCCGCGCTTGCCGATGTCTTTCTTGCTTTTGGGGCTGGAGCTTTCAGAGGTGCTTTTCTTGGAGTCCTTTGTAGGCGAGTCCGGTGTTATATTTTTGGGGGGCGACCATTTTTTAGACACGTATATTGTCAAGGTGTCGCCCGGCCGGATGACGGCTTTATCCTTGTCCATGTTGTTCCATGACAATATGTCGGCCACGTGAACGTCGTGATAGCGGGCAATCCCCCACAGTGAGTCTCCTGGCTTGACCTTGTAGCTTACTTTGCGCGAGCCATTGGAGCCTCTGGCAGCAGTGGATTTTTTCGGCCCGTTGTTCGAAGAGTTCTTACTTGCAGATGAAGTTTTGGAAGAGCCGGGCTCGTATCCGGGGCCGGGCTTAATGGTAAGCACCTGTCCCTGGTGGAGAGTGTCCGACTCGAGATCGTTCCACTCCCGGATTTCCTTCATGTGTACATCATGGTTCCTGGCCACCATCCACAGATTGTCGCCCGGTTTAACCTTATAGTTTATGGCCGGTCCTCTCGATCCTTTGCTTGAAGTCGTTTTCTTCTTGACAGTCAGCCGGGTTGTTCTTTGTTTTTGATCTTCCGGCTTCTTTTTTTGGGGAGGCTTCCAGTCGGGGTCCACGTACAGGGTCAGCTCCTGGCCGGGCCGGGGGGCATAATCTTCGCCCAATCCGTTCCAGTCCAAGACCTCTTCGATATGGCAGTCATGGTTCCTGGCAATGAGCCACAGACAATCGCCTTCCTCCACCATGTAGCTCACCTTCCTGGTTCCCTCGGGTTGTTTTGCCTTGGGCTTTGTCTTGGGCAGCGAAGGCGCGGGCAGCGAGAAATCGCCCCTTGGCTTGGGCGGCGGCGCTTCATCCGCAGTGGGCGGCAGAGACTCCGGCGCTTTTTCGGGGACCACCATCACGAGGTCCTGGCCGAGACGTATCGAGCAGTTTTCGTCGAGGTCGTTCTTTTCGATTATGTCCTGGCTGGTGATTCCGTAATGCCTTGCCATGTAGTAGCAGCGGTCGCCTTCCCGGACGGTGTAGGTGAACTTGCGGGTCGGTCCTTTCAGCCTGGTTCGGCGGGGCGCTTTTGGGGGCGCCTTTGGTTTTTCCCGGGAGTAGATGGCTATCTTGTCTCCGTAATAGAGGTTGTCCGCGGTAAGATCGGGGTTCCATTCTTTGAGGTCATCAATGGAGACTCCGTTGGCCTTGGCAATGGTCCACATGGTGTCGCCGGGCTCGACTATGTAGATGTGCTTTTTCTTTCCTTTGGGAGCGGTTTTGTGACTTCTTCTGCGGAGTTTCTCTTTTGGCGAAGGCGGGGGAGCAGGATCAAACTTCCGGTTTTGGGGAACGGGTATTACCAGGTGTTGTCCTTCCCGCAGGGACGCCCGGGTGGAGAGACCGTTAATTGATGCCAGCAGCTTATAGCTGGTCCGGTAGCCGGAAGCTATCAAGCGGAGGCTTTGTCCCTTTTGTACCCGGTGCTTTTTGAAAGCGTATCTTTTGTCTGGAGACAGACGAGCGTACTTGCGGTTGAAGGACTCGGCTTTTCCCCACGGCACTTTAACGCGGTAGCGTCTTGTGCCCGGCGGCGTACAGAAGCGGATGATCTCCGGGTTCAGTTCTTTTATGCGCTTCTTGCTTACTCCGGTAAGCTCTGCAATAAGGCCCAGGTCGGTGGCGTCGTCCACCGTTACCGTGGAGTAGTTGTAAGGCGGGTACTTTTTTAAATTGTAGAAGCCGTACCTTTCCGGGTTAGAGCCGAAGATGGCCATGGCGACTATGCGGGGAACATAATGTTTGGTCTCGTAGGGCAGGGCGTCTTTTTTTACCAGGCACCAGTAATCGTCGCAGCCATTCTGCCGCAGCTTCCGCGCCACCCGGTCTTCCCCGCAGTTGTAAGCCGCGGCTGCCAGGTGCCAGTCGCCAAATATGTTATAAAGATCGCTGAGATAGTCCATGGCCGCCCGGGTGCTCTTCACCGGATCGTAACGCTCGTCTATCCAGTAATTGATGGTAAGATCGTAGCGGCAGCCGGTGGAGTAGATAAACTGCCATAAGCCCTTGGCATTGGCAGGGCTGACCGCGCGCGGACGGAACATGCTCTCTATCATGCACAGGTATATGAGCTCTTCCGGAAGCCCCCGCCGGTTTATCTCGTCCATGATGATGCGTTCATAAAGGCCGGACCTTTTATATCCCGACCGAAAAGCGGCGCGCCAGTTGCGGGAGTTGATATAAGTCTTCACGTACTCGTTAAAAGGCAGGTAAAATGCTCCTGAAGAGCCCATGCGTCCGAGGGGAGCGCCAAGCTCGAAGTCGGGAGAAGATATCTTGCGCAAGACCTCGGTCAGGGGGAAAGACTTGTCCCACACGTGGACGTCGTCCTGTGAAAAAGGGAACACGTACGATCCTTCCCACCCTTCAGGGTGCGAGGGCTTTTCTCTAGGAAAAGCTTCACCTGAAATCGGGGGCTTCGCAAAGATATGAAAAGGGACAAGGAGTGTAAAGGCCAACAATAGCGCTACACCCGCCCCCCTAAGGAAAGAGCACCTGTACAAGGTTATTGAAGCTTTCATTGCCCCCCTAATTCCGTGTCCACCCATGAATGCCTGCCTTGCCAATAGCCGCGTCTTACAACTTCAGCTTCCGAGTCTTGTCCATTACTTTATTGCTAGCCTGTAGCGCACTACAGGCCGGGGCCCCGATATCATCGACGATAAGTCATATTACCGCCGAAAACTGATATAAATTACTTTAATGCAAGCTTGCCGGCAAGTCAATAACAGCATCAGGGTAAAGTCCATGCAACCGATCCGGTGAGACGCCTAGATCTCGGACTCTCCCCGAGCCCGCTCTTTAGGAGCGTGATTTGAATAGAAGGCCTTTTTACGAGAGCATCTCTGGAGAAGCTTAAGCCTTTGCAAGGGCTTTCGTTATTCTTAAAACTATGCGGCAAGGACACGTTGGAGGAGTTGTCGGGACAAATGCAGAAGATAATAGTTTTCCACGGCGGGGCGTTGGGGGACCTGGTCAACACCCTGCCTGCTTTCCACGCCCTTCGGGAGCGATACCCGGAGGCTTCGTTTACTGCTGTGGGAAACCTGGCGTTCCTGGCGCTGTTCCGGGCCGCGGGAGTTTTCGAAGAGGCGATTTCATTGGAGCGGCCCGGCATGCACGCCTTGTGGAGCGACGCCGAGCTTTCGCCGGAGCTTTCCGAACTGCTTGCCTCCCACAAGCTGGCAGTGACATGGATGCGTTCTCTGCGGCTCCGGGAAAGCCTCTTTTCAGCCGGACTTTCCGTTCTCGCTTTTACCGGCCCCTTCCCCCCCCCTCCGGGGTCGGGCCACGTCTCGGATTACATGAACCGGCCACTCCGCGAGATCGGCATAAATAACTTTGCTCCCTCTCCCCGGCTATGCCTGCCGCAACAGATAAAAGATAGCACCCCCTCCTTTCCGGGAATTCTGGTCCATCCCGGCAGCGGCTCTCCTCTCAAGAACCTGCCGCCCGAGCGCTTCTGCCGAACAGCGCGGGAGATTGGCCGCCAGCGCGGCATCGGCATGGTGTGCGGTCCGGCGGATGAGGGGCCTTGCAGCGCGCTTGCTCAACTGTTGGGAGACGACTTGAAGGCCGACTTCAAGGGCCTCTCCACGATCGAGCTTGCCGGACTGCTTGAGAGCGCCTCCCTGGTCATCGGCAACGACTCGGGGGTCCTCCACCTCGCAGGAGCTTTGGGCACGCCCGCCCTGGCGGTGTTCGGGCCCACAGACCCGGCGATTTGGGGGATAAAGCAGAAAAACGCCGCCAACCTGAGGCCAGACTGTGATTGTGCTCCCTGTACGCATGAAGTCATGAAAAAGTGTCAAAACCGGCAATGCCTGCACTCCGTGTACCCCGAGGAGATCATATCGAGGGGATTGGAGTTGACAAGGTAATAATATCCTGGTTCAGCGGGAAATGGAGTTGCCGCGCTTTTTTAGTGAGTGCGATGATCGCCCTCACCGAATGTTGCCTGTTTTATGAAAAGGGTCTTCTGAGGCATTGCGGATATCGAGGGATGCAAGACGGGGCGGAGCTTTACAGTTAACATTATGCCAAGAATCTCGGATCAAGATTGCCGGGCTTGTGACCGGCGGTCCCGATGGTGCCCGGCGGGTGGCCCCTCTATGAGCAAGCCTTTGTCAAGGCGGGCACGGGATTTTTTACGGGAAGTCCCCAGCCATCACAACGACTCTTCCCAAACCTCACCCTTCTTCAAAAGACTCAAAGAAACACGCACCAGAAAATGCCCTGTCGACTAAATTGCAATTTTGTTCCGATCCGGGTCACCCTTCCGGGTGCGTTTGAATTTTGACCTGATCGTGGAAGACCTGCGGATAGCGATCCAAGACGACTCGACAAGAAGCCGACGAGCAGCGGGAGGAATTTGCTTGGTGATGTGCCCGAGACGACCGCGGCCGGCGCTGGAATCAAGGGCGGGCATAAGACCAAAATATGCCGACAACTCGCTGCCGGAGCTGAAACGGTCCGGGTCGTCTATATAGTGCCTGCGAAACTCCGTTTTAGGAGTGCGAAAGATTGCTTTCGTTTTCATAAGTTCCGGCTTGCCGGAACTTACAAACAGGCGCCTCGTAAACTGCGAGCCTCTTGTGGGGCAAATTTCCGGGAAGCAAGCTTCCCGGCGGAAAAAGCGGACAGCTTGCTGCCGCGCTCCAAAAACAGCTCCGCAAAAGTAAATTAAACCTCCGTTTGTGGAGTGCGCCTGCCTGTGCGTTCCGCGTGTACGGCACAGGCAGGCAAGCGCCGGGAAACATGGACCTAGTGTCTTGTCAAAAGCCACGTTCGGGGCATGAATGCCCGCCAATGACGGAAACGTTTGACGAAGCTTCACGCGATTACACATGATGGCAGCGGTCCTTAAAGATTGATGTAACTTTTTCGGGTAACCCCCTTGACACCCCCGCTTTATGTAGTATTATAGTACCAGAATGCTAATAAGGAGTCGGAAATGGCCCAGATACTGAAAATCAGCGAAGCAGCCAACTTGGGCTTCCATGCCATGCTGATGATGACAGAGGACCCGGAAGCAAGACTGACAAACCGCGATATAGCAAACCGGTTCAACGTCTCCGAGTTCCATCTTGCCAAGATCATGCAAAGGCTCAAGTCGGCGGGTCTGCTCAAGTCAGCGCGCGGCCCGCAGGGAGGGTTTACCATGAACCGTTCTCCTGATGAGGTGAGCCTGCTGGAAGTGTTTGAAGCAATAGAGGGTCCCCTCGAGCCGAACAACTGTCTTCTGGGCAGTCCTCTGTGCGGGAGAAAAGAGTGCATCTTCGGCGAGCTGCTCGAGAACGTAAACCGGGAGATCGGCGATTATTTAAAAGACACCAGGCTCTCCGACCTGGTGGTAGCCGGGAAACCGAGAAAGGCGGGAAAGAAATGAAGACCATACGTCCCATAATCGAGATTGACGAGGACAAGTGCGACGGCTGCGGGCAATGCATCCTTGCCTGCCAGGAGGGCGCCCTCGAGTTGGCCCATGGCAAGGCCCGCCTGGTCGGCGAGTTCCTGTGCGACGGTGTTGGCGCCTGCATAGGCGAGTGCCCGCAAGGGGCCTTGACCATCAGCGAGCGGGAGGCCGAGGAGTTCGACGAGAAAGCGGTGGAGCAGAGGCAGAGTGAATCCGCGCCTTCCGACCCCGCCTGCGGGGACGCGGAAGGAACATTGCCGTGCGGCTGTCCTTCCGAGGAGAGCATGGAGCTTACTCCTTCTTCCCCAGCGAAAACACCGATTGAAGAAGCCGGCGAAGAGGACTCACACCTTGCGCACTGGCCCATCAAGCTCAAGCTCATTCCCCCGGATGCACCTTTCTTAAAGGGCAAGGACCTGGTGCTTCTTGCCGACTGCTCCGCGGCCGCTTTCCCGGCTTTGCACCGCAAGCTGCTTGCCGGCCGGGCCGTTGCCATGGGCTGTCCCAAGTTCGACGACTTGGAGGAGCACATCGAGAAGCTGGCGGATTTTTTCCGGAAGGCGCAGCTCAAGTCGGTGACCGTGGTCCACATGGAGGTCCCCTGCTGCAAAGGGTTCGTTTACGCCGCGGAAAAGGCGCTGGAGCGCAGCGGTGCAGACATAGAAGTCATCAACATGAAGATAAGCCGCACCGGCATGGTCCTGGAAGAGTACCGGCCCAATGCGGGCACACGCTCCGCAACGGCTTAAAACAGCCGTCTGTTTATGAAGGGAGTGATGTTTTATGGGCAACACCTTATGTCCGGGCCAGGACACGCGGTTCTGGCGTCCCGGCGACATCTTCGAGGTAAAATGTCAAAGCTGCGGCACCGAGATCGAGTTCTTCAAGGACGAAGCCACCCGGCGGTGCCGGCAGTGCGGCGCGCGGGTGACAAACCCCCGCTTCAGCCTGGGCTGCGCGCAGTGGTGCGAGCACGCCAAGGAGTGCCTGGGCTATGACCCCAAGGAGGCCGCGGATGAGGACGAAGCCGCGGAGTCAATGGCTAACAGGCTCATAGCGGAGATGAAGTCCGTGTTCGGCAAGGACGAGAAGCGGATCAGGCATACCCTTTCGGTGCTGGACGTGGCCCGCAGTCTTCTCCGCCACGAACAGGCGAACCCCCGAGTGGTCATGGCCGCGGCCATACTCCACGACATCGGCATAAAAGAAGCGGAAAGAAAGCACAGCTCCTCGGCGGGCGTATACCAGGAGCAGGAAGGACCGCCCATTGCGGAGAGGATCATGAAAGAAGCGGGCATAGACAAAGAAACCATGGATCACGTCCTGCGCATCGTGGGCAGTCATCACAGCGGCAAAGACATAGACACGCCCGAGTTCCGGATAGTGTGGGACGCCGACTGGATCATAAACCTTCCCGAGGAGCACCCCGACCTTTCCGGGTCGGAGCTTGAAAAGAAGATAGAAAAGATCATCAAGACCGAAGCAGGCAAGGCGCGGGCGCGGGAGATGTTACTGCCTTCCGGAGAGTGACTGAAGCAACCATTCTTAAATCTACCATCTCAGCTCAATGCCCGCGGACAGGTCGCCTCTGAGGTCGGAGGTGTGATGGTCCATGGTGATCCTGGAGCCGAGCACGACCGAGATGTCTGCTTTTGTTCCTTCCAGCCTGAGGGGAGCGTACTCGATTTCGAGCTGATACTCGTGGAGACCGGTGCCCGCTTTAACCGATGTCACCGGCTCTGCAAGCGACACCACGGGCTTTTCCGGAGGCTTTTCAAACCTTCTTTTCAGCCCGGTCCTCCCCTCGTGTTTCCGAACCGGCGGAGCAGGAGGGAGGGGCAGATCGGGTGCGGTGTCCTCGAAGAGCTTGCCGGTAATCTCCATCCTGCCCGGTTTGTCATCGAGCACATCAGGGTCGCGATACACCCACCACCCGTGCTCTTCGTCCTTGACCACCACTTCCCTTTTCACCTTTTCGAGGCACTTTTGACAATCAGGCGGAGGGACTTCGAGCTCTTTTTCATCGGGCCGGGCGCGCCAGCTCGCCTGCTGTGAGGGCTCTGCTTTTTGCAAGCCGGTGAGAAGCTCCATGTTTTTGTGAAGCCGCCAAAAGGAGTTGACATATCCCTGCTTTTCCATCCGCTCTATCTCGAGCTTCTTGTCGAGTATCTCCTGCCGGCAGATGCTATCCTTGGCCTTCCATCCCGCCAGCCCGCCTGCCAGGCAGGCCGCGGCCAGGAGAACGGCTGCTATCATAATTTTAGTTTTGTCCATCAACCTTTTTCCCCCAGGTGTAAGCCCCCGCCAGCACGGCGTTGGGTATGCCCAGCACCGCGGCGATGCCGGAAAGCCCGGAGACCAGCGCAGGGTCGGGATCGGAAAGCAGCTTGATCATCAACGCCACCACCAGCACCAACGTCACCGCCATGGTCACCGAGAACCAGAAGGCGGAGAGGCTGAACTTGCCGCCTCTCTCTGCAAGCGGATACAAGAAGCCGCGCGTGTTCTTTTGTCTTTGCTCTTCCATGGTCCGGTCCTTGTCCGCGGCTCACCATCCCCGGCCGCGGAGCCACTCCGCCCTTTGCATGACGTCACTGCCGTAATCGCCTCCCGCGGTGTAATGATCGATAGGAAGTCCCCTCCGCAGGGCCCGCAGCGCGCGGGAGAGGCCGCAGTTGTATCCGGCCACTGCAACGTGAAACTGCTCATTGGCGTCAAGCTCGGGCCGGCGCTTGTTGACAATGTCCAGGTTTTTGCGGAGCAGGTAGCAGCCATAGGCCAGGTTTGCGGCATGGTTTTTCCACAGCTCGCCTATGGAGAGGAACGCGTGATGCCAGCGGTCATCAATCTGCATCAGTCCCCGCCCGTGTCCGCGGTCGCCGGTGCCCGGCGGACAACCGTTTTTGCCGAGCAGTCTGCCCCCTCCGGACTCCCGGGACATAATGGCCGCCACTATCGCGGGATCGAGCGCAAAGGTCTTCGCAACCTCTTTTACGAGCGCTTCCTTCTCTTCCAGCCACGGCAGGTCAAGCTCCATTATTCTCACGTGTCCTCTCCTCTCGTCTTTGCCCGTTCCGGCGGGCCAGTTTTATTTTGATCTCTTCCAGCGCATGCTCCATGCGCATCTGCGCGGCCTTGATCTCCTTGACGTCCTCGCTCAAAGACTCGTGCTGGAGACCGCAGTAGTCCCGCTCGACTTTTCGTTCGAGGCTGTGCTGCAACATCTCTATCCTCTGGTGGTGGTTCCTCCAGGCTATCCCCCACAGAAGCACCACCACTGCGCCGTTTATCAGCACCGTGGAAACCATCTCCTCCATCCCTTTCACCCCTTTTCAGATATCGTTCACCTTGCACACCACCGTCCGGATGTAGAAGTCCCGGTCAACGATGTCGCCGTGCTTGGACTCGACCGCCATGCCGCGCCAGGCGCCGGCGCCCGTGAACGCTCCGCTTCCCGGAACCGTCAGGGTCTGATACGAGTAGCTGCCCGCGGACACGGAATCAATCTCCGAAGTGTTATAGCCTCCGGAGCCGTTTTCCACCTTGACGCGGAGCTGCCGGTCGGGCGTATCCGAGCTGTAGTAATAACACTCCACTTTGAAGACCAGGTTGTTAACGTAGGAAGGAACAAATATGAGGCCCTGTTTGACGGTGTGCCAGGAGCCTCCGGAGAGCGACCTCGTTCGCTCGGTGTCCAGGTATGCAAGCACCGGGTTCGCAGCCAGGTAGTCGAAGTTCTCCCGTATCTTGTCCATGAGCGCCTGGTTCAAAGGGCTGTTGGTGTCGGTCTCGCCGGCCATGATCTTCTGAAAACTCATCGTCCGTCCTCCTCAGTAAATGTAGTAGCCGTCCTCCAGGTCCGGGCCCACGCGGTTGTCCGCGTCCCCGATCCAGCCGTACCTGCGTTTCTCGTCCTTGCTCGCGTCGCCGTAGTCGCAGTCCAGCTCCGGAGGAGATATCACCGGGTAGCGGCGGGAGAAACTCGTATCAATGGCCTTGTACTCGACAAGGTTGTCCGGCCGCTGCTGCTTTTTTATGACCTCGAAAAGCGCGTCCTCCCGGCGCAGGCCCGAAGGAAGGAGGATGTCCCGCGTGTCCAGGGTTACGAAGTCGCCAACCTCCAGGTCCGCGTCTTTGAGCTCGACGGCGAACTTAAAACATGAGGCGCCCTTGCCGTAGCGGACCAGGTAGCGGGAAGCAAGGAGCATTGCTTCGTGTTCGCGGTATATCCAACGGGAGAACACTTCCTTTGACTTCTCTCTCCCGAAGTACTGCTCGCTTTCCGCGTCCGCGTCGATCATCAGCAACAGCCCGTTGTAATCGGCAGGGTTGTCTCCCGCGTCCGTACCTGCTGCATCGTAGTACACGCTTATCCTGGTGGTCTGCATCTTAAGGCCGGGCTTCCACGAGGTGGAGCCGTATATCAGGCCGGTCTCGTCGTCGAGCCTTTTCGGGGTGTTGTTGTAAAGCGGCGGGGCCATGACCTTGGCCTTGATTGTCGAGTCCTCCGACTGCCAGACGTGAAGCAGGACCTGCCTGCGCAGCTCGTTTACCAGGTCCTTGACGGAAACCGGGTTTTCCACGAACCTCCTGTACCTTGTGCCGGACATCCACAGCCCCAACTCTGCGGTGAACAGGGCCAGGTAGACTTTGCCGCCCGCGGAGTGTTCGGCCAGAGAGGTGCCATAGACCCCCCTCCGCCACACCTCCAGGCTGGAGCCTTGCACGCCGCGGTAGATGATCATCTCGTCGCCGATGCGTATTATCCCCGTTTGCGGGAACTTCTCCGGCATATCAACCGGCACGGACATGTCGGTCTGGCTCACGTCTCCGGCCAGTACAGCTCCGGAGTCGGTCACTGCAATATCGAAAGGGCTTATTCCGCCTTGCCTGCATAAAAGAGAGAGGAATATCTCGTCCGGAGAAATGCCCTCTCCGCTGTCCTCGTCCGCGAAAACGGTGACCTGTTTTATGGCTTCGCCCGCGTCGTGATACTGCTGCGACGAGCCGTACTTCCCGGGCATGCAGCCCATCAGGGTGTTGCCCATCTTGCCGGAAAACAGGATGTACTCCGCGCCTATCTTTATGCAGCCGGGTGGCTCGAACTCGTCGCCGCCGGTTACGTTCATGGAAAATCCGCCGTCGTACGGATATACCAGCACGTTGTCGGACGAGGTCTGGGGAGGGGTCTTTTTATCCAGGAGCTTCAACTGGTCTTTTATGATGATGCGGCACCTGCCTTCCTCGTACTCCAGTGAGTCGACCACACCCTTGAAGCAAAGCTTGTACTCGTTTACGGCAAGGCCGGGGAAGCCCTGCAGTATGCTGGCGCTCCTTCCCTCGTAGTTGGGGTTTCTGGCGATAAGGTTTTTGAAGAAGCTCCCCCCGGTTTCCGGGTTGGACGTGTTCTTGTCCGGGTTGGCAAGCGCGGTTGGAGCGTCGTCTATAAGCTCGATGGTTAGCCGCGCCCGCCTGGTGACATCCTCCTCGGGCCGGATCTCGGTGGGGACCGTCTTAATTCCCTCCAAGCAGGGAAGCGCACCCGCAATGGCGGGACCCTTTGCGAGTGAGAACCAATACTCCTTCTTGCCCGCGCTGTAATTGGCTGCGTCCTTGCAGGTGGTCCAGGTATAATAACAGCAGGGCGTGCCCGAAGCAGTACAGGGCCCCTCCCCGAACTCGTGCTCACAGTAATCGAGCTCGAGTACCACGAGCCAGGTGATGCCCCTTGTCAAGGCGTTTTTGAAATCATCATAGCTCATGGCTGTTGCGCTCTTCCGGTCATGCTGAGAGACAGGCTCCGCCACGGTCCTTCATAAGGGGCTTCCAGCTTGTTCGAGCCGAGCCGGACGAACCTTGCCCGGTCCGGCCTTCCCAGCGGGTCCCAGGCGAAGAAGAAGGGCCTGCTGCCGTGGCTTTGCCAGAACGGCATCCATTCGTCCTCGATAAAGGACGCGGGCAGACGGCTCCACTCGGCCACGATGTTGTGCTTCCTGTAGAGCGTTGCCACCCCGAGCAGGTTCCCGCATCTGCTGTACTGGACGGCCTCTTCGGTTTCCTGCCCGTCGGGGTCGAAGCCGGGATCGGGATACGCCGGGAAAGCAAGGCAAGCTCCGAGGCAGACGACGCCCATCTCCGGCGTTTCCACGTATCCTTCGGGTATGACCATCTTCACGTACCTGGCGGAGACGATGTCGAACTTCCTGAAGAACACTCCGTCCGCTGCCGGGTCAACAGTGTCGAGGCAAGGGTAGTAGTTCTCGTCGTCATCACTCCGATAAAGGCCCATGCCGGTGACACCCGCGCTGTAGAGGTTGTGCCCGGCAATGGCCCAGGTGTTGACTGTTATGGTGTTGCCGCTTCCCGCGTCCAGCTTTATGAAGACCTCGCCTGTGCCTGCGGGCTTCCACAAGGTGTAGTCCCTCCAGTCGGAGAGGTTCTGGAAAGGATATCCGTCCGCGCTCTCGGTGTGGGTGACGGTAACCTCGGCGTCGGCAAGCAGGTTGTTCCAGGCTATGACCGGCTTTGAGTTCATGATGTGACCTCCAGGACCACGTCGTCGGAGATGTTCTCATTGACGGCCTCGATAAGGTTCCTGGCGAACTCGTAGGTGTCCACCATGCCTACCTGCCTGCCCACGTTGACGACCACGCGGCTTTTCTTGTCCTCCTTCTCCGGAGAAGGCCGGGACTGTTTGCCGCCTTGGCCGCCTGCTGCGCCTCCCTTGGCCCCCGAAGGGCTCGCCGCCTTGGCAGCGGCGGCGTACTGCTTGGCCGCCAGGGTGTGTTTCAGCGAGCTTGCCAGGGCCGCGGGATCGCGTGTTCCCAAAAAACGCGCGAACTCCTTGGTTGCTTCCGCTATCTCGAAGGGGATCATTATCTTGGCCTGGTCCTTGATGGACGTGCCCAACAGACCGGCCAGGGACCCGGCCATGTTCCGGTAGCTTGCAAGCTGCTCTGCATGGGCGCTTTGTTTTATGTTGCTCACCATGCTCTCCCACCAGTGAACCCGCTCGGCTCTTTGCACAAGGGACTGCTCGACCATCTGCTTTTCGCGGGAGAGGTGCTCGGCCAGGGTCCGCTCCCTTTCCAGGAGCTCGTCCTGCAAGGACCGGTTGTCAGGGAACCGTTCATTCTTGTTCATCGTCCATCTCCTTTACAATGGCGAACAACCACATCTCGAAGAAGTCCAGGTCGGTCTTATGCAAGGGATACCCGGCGTCAACCAGTTTTTTCCAGAAGAGGACCCGGAAGAGCTCGGGCTTTATTCTTTCCACCACCGGCTCTTCGCAGTTGGGGCATGTCCACTCTGAGTAGCGGCTTTGTCTTTCCGTGCATGTGGAGCAGCTCGTGAGCCTTCCTTCCAGGAGCTTCCGGGCATCCCTTATGATTTTTTTGATGCCGCGCCCTCCATGAACTCGGGAATCCGCGACAGGTACTGGCCCAGCGCTATGAGCAGCAAGGGGCTTACGCGGGCGAGACCCTCTTTCCAGTCATCAGTGCTTTCTTGCTGCGAAGCGCTCCCCAGCACGAGCTCGCCGTCGGCAAGCCCGGTTATGCAAGCGCGTCCCAGCTCGAGGTTTGCCATCAGCGTCCTGCCCGCGTCCTCGTCCTCGTTGCCCCGCGGCATCTTTTGAACCAGGGTGTTGATGAGCTCGGACGGTTCGGGCCGCCTGTAAAGTACGCTTACTATCCGGTCGTCCACCTTGAGCTTGAGCGTGTCCTCCCTGCCATTTTGATAAGACATGGGCATCTCCTTTTTCGCCGGCTTCACCGGCATCAGAGGTATCCGGACTGGCGGTTATAGCAGTTTATGAGAACGCCGCCGTAAACGCCGTCATCCATGACCACGAGGTCGCCTGCCTGGGCGAGCCTGCCCGACTGCGCTTCTATGGGGGCCTCCATAATGCCTACTTTGGGAAATATGAGCTCCGCCCCTAACCTGTAACCCGAGCCGGCGTCAATCTCCGCTCCTTGCAGCACAAAGGCGACGGCCAGGTGCTCGGCCTGGGGATTGTCCGCCTGGTACTGCCTGATGGAGTCGCGCAATGACTCGGTAAGGCTGATGCTGATCTCCCGCTTTCCACGAAGAGCGCAGGCCGCGGGACCTTCCGCGCCCGGGAAGCGTTTTATTACCAGGTCGTTCTTGCCGGAGATGGAGAAGCTCTCCAGCGACGCGGCAAGCTCGGTGCCGCCCTGCAGGGCGGAGCCGTCGTAATAGGCATCCACCAGCACCAGCGCATCGGTGAGCTTGAGAGGAGACTCGTCAATGTAGCCGGGGAGCGTGCACCAGTCCGGCTGTGCGGGGATGTAGTCCACGTGATAGTCAACGTCTTCAGAGCCCGACCCCAGCGGCGCGACAAACTCGATGACCGCGGGAGTGTCCGCGGAGACCGAGCTTACTTGAAGCGCCTGCCATACTTCGCTTCCCGCGTCTTTAGCGCGCACGCGATAGAGGTTGGCCATCCTTTCCGCACCGCTGCCTCCCTCGACCGCGTTTTCGGACAAGGTAATGGAGGTTGCGTTTGCGGCTGCGGTCACGCTCTCGTGGAAGTAGTTTGTCTCCCGGTGTCCGGTGCCGGTGACGTCCGCGGCCATGGACACCCATCCTTCCCCCAGCTCTATGGAGAAGGATTCGATGTAGTTGCCGGAGAGTCGCTCGGTGAATATGTTCGCGCCCCTCCTCTGTATGGCGGTGAACGAGGGCGGCTCGAGTCCCGGTGCGGGGCTTATGGCGTGCTTGTACGCGGTGTCTGCCACGAGTGTTGACGAGCACTGCCCGAAAAAGTATGCCAGCACAAAGGCCAGGAAGTCGGGCTTGGCTTTCTCCTGGGACAGCTTTCCGGATGACTCCCGCTCGGCAGCGTAGATAAAGGCGGGAAGCTCGGAGCCTGATATGGCCTCGCCGTCGTGGGAGGCCGCGACTTTACTCTTTATGCCCGAGCCGGAATCCAGTTCGAGTGACACTCCCCCGGTCTCTGAGGGCTGTCCGGGTTCCGACTCCTTGTCGCGGAACAGGGCGACCCTGCTTAAAATTTCTAAATAGTTCTTGCTCATCCCGTTCTCCTTAGTCGTAGCGGAACGCACAGGGCGCGGTTATGTCCGCATTTACTTCGGAAACCGCCCGAAGCCCGTCCTTTTCCACTTCGGTCTCGCGGAACACCGTCTCGGGGACCGAGCACACCAGTACGCCTTCGCTCCCTTGTATAAAGTCGGGCAGGCCCATGAACTGCTTGTCGGTGGCGGTCTGCTCGCGCAACAGGTCCTCGAGGCGTGCGGTTATCTTCCTGACTTTCTCTTCTGCATCGCTTCTGTCCATGCTTTTGTAAAGCACGTAGAATCGGAGGCTGTACTTTTTGTAGATGCGGTAGGCGGGCCCTGCAGGGGACTCCGTCTTGGCGGCAGCTCTTACCAGGATTGCAGGATAGTCGGCCTGCCCGAATCCGCGGGCCATGGCCTGGTCTCCGGCCGCGGCTGTTGCCACCGCTTCTGCGCCGGTCTCGCGGAGCCCGCCCGTGCCCGTGTCCGCCAGTATTACCTCTACCGCCTTTTCTTCCGCACAAAGGTAATCGCCGTCAGCCAACGCCATCGAAGCTATCCTCCCTGCTGCTGCCCCCGTGCCGGAGAGTGCCCTGGTAGCAGGGCAGCGGACCGTGGTATCCCTCCAGCCTCACCTGGGGCGCGCCATTGCCTTTTGGCGCAAGCCTTTCGAGTTCTTCCAACGCCTTGTTCTCGATCCCTGCCTGGTCCGCTGCATTGGCCCTTCCCATCCATTTAAGGCACTGGTATGCGGTGAGCTTCCTGCAGATGAGCTCGATCAGCGCCGGAGTCTGCGGCTCGTCGCTCCAGTCCGGGAAAGGCACCTGGTAAGCGGTGAAGAGATAAGCGTCAACCCTTCTGCTTGCGGATGCTATCGCCCTCGTCACCATTTCATCGGTGATGGATTCCGGCCATGTTCCGGGTATCTCCTCTTTGACCGCGCTTACCGCGGTGTAGCAAGGGCCCGCGGGCGCGTCCGCCACCACCTGGAAGGCGGTTACCACCGTGGGACAGGGAGAGACCTCTATGCCGGAGACCTTGGCGTACACGTGGGCCTCTGCAACGCCCAGAGCGAATTCGGAGACGTCCAGGTCGGAGACCTCGATGAACTTGCCGCCTTCGGGGTTGTGGTCCCCGTCGTAATCGTCGCCTTGAACAAGGGCCGGCTCGCTTCCCGTGGTTGCGGTGAAGCGTAGTGTATTTTCAGAGTCGTAGAACTCGACGCACAGGTCGGGGTCATCCCAGTCAGGGTACACCCAGTCTCCGAGCCCGTCGGGCACTCGGAAGTCGAACCTGGCGGGGTCTGACTTGGCGTATCTTATAATAGAGCTCATCTTCTCCTCACAATCTCCGGCATGCGCCGGACGGTAATCGCGGGCACGGCGGGGTCGCTTACCTGCTCATGTCCCATGTCCACGGACCCGGTCCTGGTTTTTCCGTAGAATCCGCAAGGGTCAAGCGTGGCGCCGCTGCGAAGACAGGGGCTCGTCTGCAGGGGAACGAAGTCGCTGTCCAGCATTGGATTGGAATCAATGGAGTTCATGTCGCTGCCGTACAGTGTTTGCCATGCGCTGAGGTCCAGATTTTCGCCCGGGAAGTGGGCCACGTTTCCGCCGCCGGGATAGAGACAGTTGTAGTCGGAGAAAAGCACGGCGGCGTTGTCGGGTTCGATGTCCAGGAAGTGAATACAGTTAAAGCCGCTGCCTGCGGGCATAAAGACGTTGTTTATCATCACGGCCAGGGTAAAGGGCCTGGTCCCGTTATGAGTTATGGCCCGGTTTTGGGCGACCAAGGTGTTGTTTGCCAGGACCAGGGTAAGCTCGGAGTTGCTCCATATGGCGTTGTAATAGCCTTGCAGCAGGCATCCTCTTACGGCCACCAGGTTGCTGTAATCGCCGGTGTAGATGCCGGAGCTGCCCACTGCCGTTCCTGCCGTGTCATGTATCCGGCAATTTTCTATCTGGAGGCGGTCGGCATTATATGTAAACACGCCGAGGCTCATCACACCGCCGGAGCCGTCCATTTCACATCCCCGGACAAGCCAGTCCTTTACCATGGCGTTGTCGGTGGGAGCCATACCAACGTAACCGCCGACCATGCGCAATCCCGCTGCCCGCACCCTGGAAACGTCACTCCCCACCAGGCAGCCGTCTCCGCCTTCATCGTCCCAGATGACAGATTCGCCGCTCTCCACGTCTATCACCAGCGGATGTCCCGCGCTCGGCGCCACCGTGTTTACGTAGAGCACGTACCCGGAGGCGTCCTGCCCATAGGTCCCGGACCAGCCCCTCACGTAGTGGGTCTCGGTAAACGGGTCGCTTCCTTCCTGAGAAAGCAGGGCGTCGAACGCTGCCTGCGGCGTGCTGTAGGTCCGGCCGGGCCCGTAGTCCCACACGGTTGATCTCGACCTGTCCAGCCGGTCCGGTCCGGGCACTTTCCTCTTGGGCAGGCCGGCATGCTCGCGCTTTTTTATGACGCGTGCAGGATCGGAGACCTCGCTTATGCCGCCGTCATTGCAGATAAGGCCTCTTGCTGCAAGTCTTATGGAGTCGGCCGAGCGCTGCTTTTCAAGCTCCGCGCAGTCGGGCACAATCACCGGTCTCCACAGCCTGTTGCTTCTTTCATACTCGGTGGGCTCGTGGCCGTCGGTCAGTACTGCCGAGACCCAGCCGGGCGGCAGGAGGGCGTCATCGCGGTCAATCACCAGCAGGGTAGGCATCAGATGTTTTCCTTTCCACTATCACTGGGCTCGAAAGTCTCGACCTTGTCCTGCCAGGCCAGCCAGTTGCTTTCGTCGACCTCGTGCTGGCGGATGTGGCCGCACACCAGCCGGGTGTCGGTAAGTATGGTGAAGCCCGCCTGTCTTGCTTTCTTGCAGAAGGCCACGTCCTCGGTCACGGTGCGCTCGCCCGTCTTCTGATATACCTCGTAGTCGAACCACGGCGGCTGCGTTGCATGGAACACCCGGGCGTGGATGAGCGCTGCACCCATTCCGATGACGTGGCTCTGTACCAGCCCTTTTTCCGAAGTGTCTATCGGGGAGAGCAACTGGGGATCATGCGGGCTCCGGAACAGGGAGCTTACGCACTGGTGCGGCGGCAGCTTTTTGAAGTAAGACGCGCTTATGATTGCTGACTTGCTCTCGAGTGCGTCTCGGAGAAGCTCGGCAACCAGGTTCTCGGGATGGGTCATGTCCGCGTCCAGAAAGAGCACCCAGTCGGCATCGAGTTCGAGGGCCTTGTTTACCAGCCGGTTGCGGTTCACGTCCAGAGGAGTGACCCGGTTAAAAAGCTGGAAGTAGTTGTTCACCCCGAGTTCCTTCAGTCGCTTCAGGTTTCCCGGACTGAAGAGCCTGGCGTAGCTTATGAAGAAGGGCGTGTGTACAAAGTCCCAGCTTATGGGCACGCAGACGGCGAGTTTCATGAGAGCTCCTTTTTCTGTTTCCCTTCAAGGGAGGGGAGGGAGGCCGGTACTACCCGGCCTCCCCCGGGGGAGAGGCTCAGGAGGTGGCACACCTTCTAAGCTGTTTGGGCTCGCCTACGATGGCTCCATACCTTCCCCAGCCGGCCACTGTCTCGGCATATGCCAGCACGTCCTGCTCGGAGAGTATGGTCAGGTCCATGCGGTTTCCGCTTTTGATCTTTTTGCCGGGCAGTGCCACGAAGTACTGGCCGGTCTCTGCAGAGGACAGGTCCTTGGTTTTCAGCCGGGTGGTTACGGCCAGCCTGACGTTGAAGTTGACCGCGCTGGACTCGCCGAGTCCTCCGGAGACGTTGCCGAGCATGGATACACGCAGGGCGTTCCTGAGCCGTGCCATGAGCTGGACGGGTGTGAGGATGACAAAGGTCGAGTTGGCATTCACGTCGAATCCCAGTCCCTGCATGTCGGCGAGGATTTCGGAGCAGGCGTAGTTTATGGTCTCGGCGTCTCTCACCTCTTTGCTGTCGTCCGCGCTCCCTTGCCAGGCCACGTCGCTGTCGTCTCTCGCTGCGCTGATGAGGTCATAGTGCGCCTGGGCCTTGTCAGCGTACCAGCGGGCGCGGAACTCGCGTGCGGCGTCCTCGATTTTCCAGTGCTCCTCGTCGTCGAACCACAGCCTTGACCATCCCAGCGCCCCGCCGTAGAGGTCAAAGTCCACGGCGACCTTTTCTCCGGAGACCTTGTATACGCTTGCTTTCTCTCCGGGTTTTACCGCTTTGAAGGAGAGCCCGGAGGACACGTCAATGAGATCGAAGCTGTTTTTGCGGGTGCCGGTGAAGTCAATGACGTCGAAGACCTCCATCCACCCGGTATCGGGGTCATCCACCTGGTGATACCTGGCGATGGCCTCGGCAGCGTCGGCGGGGAAGTCGCCGGGAGTGGTGAACTCCTGTATGGCTGTCCTGATCTCCTCGCCGGCGTTTGCGGGCCGGTCCATGTAGTACTGGACCGCTTCCAGAAACTGCTTCTGTCCTTCCGGGCTTCCGAGGTCCGCTTTTTTCCAGTCGGATATCATTTTTCCTTTCATGTTCTACTCCTTTCAGGCCAGGACCATGAGGTCTATCAGGGCTTCGTCGTCGCTTGTTCCCGCGGCTTGGAGGGCCCTTCCGCACTTGGTGTTGCCGGTGGATTCGCTGGTTATGTTGTTGTTTCCGCTGTCGAAGTAGACGAGGTCTCCGGTTGAGAAGCTCACTCCGTCAGCCTTGGGCACGAGGATTTTCTCGGCCTCGTAAACCAGCACGAACTCGGAGCTTGTGCCCGCGTCTTCCACCACTACGCCGATGGTGTCTTCCACCACCACCATGTCGCCGGCGCTGTGGGTGGTTGTCGAGTCGGTGGTGGCCTTGAGCGTCTTGGCGCTCTCCAGCCTGGTTCGAAGTTTCAGTCCGCTTTCGGTTACCATTTTTTCCTCCTTGTGGGGTTATGAATATCCTTCCGGTTTATCGCCGGTCCGGCCGCTTTCCGGGACGAGGTATGAGCGGGTTTCTCGGTTCTTGGTCCTCCCTCTCGGGCGGCGAGGGTATGAAGCCGCCGGAGACGAGCTCGTGGAGCTTCTCCAGCTTTTTTGTCTCGGCGTCTATCCTGGTTTTTATGATCTCTTCTACCAGCGGGTCCTTTTCGAGCCGTTCTCTGGTAAAGAGTTCGGAGGGGCCGGAGGTTTGTTGCTGTTGAGTTGAACCTGAATCCTCCCCTTCCTGTTCGGCGGTGTCCGGTGGGGGCTGGTCATCGCTTTCGAACTCCTCAACCATGGCGAGCACCGACGCGCGGGGGAATCCGGGTTTGTTTTGTGCTTTGCTTCCCAGGGCAATGCCGGTGACCTTGTTGATCGCGCTTACCAGCCAGGAGTCGTTTTCCATGCCCTTGTCGCGGCTGCAGACTATCTGTGCTTCTATGGAGCAGGTGTCGATCCTTCCCTGCCGTATGTCGTCCTTGGTCCCGGAATCAGTGATATGGGCGATGGCCGCTGCCCCTTCGATCCCGTTTTCTTGTGTCCTCCATGCCGCTTTTATCACCCCGGCCTTTTGCCTTGCCGGGCCGGGGTTCTGGTGCGAGGTATACACCGGCACTCCCGGCCGTATCCTTTGCGCGAGCTCGCTGATCGTTTGTTTTGACCAGAACTTCCTGGTCTTCTTTCTTCTTGCGCCGGTTATCATGTTGCCGGTTGACCAGCCTTCGTGGCCGGCAAGCAGCTTTATGAACATGGGGTTTTGTTCTTTTTTGCGGATGGCTTCATAGACCCGCTTGCCGATGCGGTCGGCCACTTTGATTGCGCTCATCTGCTCGATCGCGGTAACAATGCTTATTGTTTCCTTGCCGGTCTGCTTTCCGTTCATTTTTTCTCTTCCCCTTCCCCCTGTTGGTTGTCCTGCTCCCCGGTCTCCTCTTCCACGTCGGGGAGGAGCTTCAACATGGTTTGCAGTGAGATAGCTCCCGCCTGGTATAGCGGCAGGTAGAGGTCCTTGAGCCTTTCCACCTGGGCCCGGGTTATAAAGCGCATGCACGGCCGGACCCTGCCGGGTTGGAGTTCCGCTGTTTTCGGATCAGCAGCCTTGTTCCGCAGGTTTATGGCCTTGTCGAACAGCTCGGCAAACCCTCCCAGCCATGACCTCTGCTCCGCCATTGACACCAGGGCCACCGGTTCCATGGTGTTCTCCGCGGTTGCCCGGTTGGACATGAACTCGGGAAATCCGAGGAACTGGACGGGCACGCCCGCTCCGCCTGCGAGCACCTTTACCTTGGTCTCGATCTCGCGCTGCACCGACTCGGAGCCGGTCCCTTCCATACCCACCAGCGAGAACTCCGCGGGCCCGGCAAAGACCTTTCCGATCTTCCAGTCCACGCCGGGCGCCAGGAGCCTGTCATAGAGGTCCTTGGCCTGCTGGATGTCCGCGGTTTTGAAGTAGGGGGTTGGTGAGGCAAAGTATCGGTTTATCATCCTCCAGTCGCGGAGCGCGTAATCAATGTCCTCTGCTTCCTGGAGCAGTCCGGAGAGGGTGGGCACTCCTTCCCGGGAGTGGATGCGGGCGTTGAACTTGATGAACACCGCGCGGGCGGGAGGAACGTTCACGGTATTGCCGCTTTCGTCTTCGTAGGATATGGACTTGATGTCGGTATAGGCCTGGTCGGCGTAGCTCACCTTGTAATGGGTGTCGTTCCAGGAGATGAAGCGCACGCGGACCCTGTCGTCGGCGGGCAGGTAGTCGAGTACGAGGAGCACCTGTCCTTCCAGCTCCTTTTCCACTGCGAGCTGCTGGCCGAACTGGCCGTCAAGCCGGTTTGCACAAACGGTGCGGTTTATGAAATCGAGCTCGGGAGTGTCGAGCGGTCCTTCTCCAGCGGCAGCGGGCCGGGCGGACACGCCGTTGGCCATGGCGAACGCGGCGCGGGTGTCCACTATCCTCTGGATGAGCTGGCTGCCCGCCCGGGCGTATCCCTTGTACTTGTTGACAAGCTCGGCCACCAGTGTTTCCCGCGACCGGTAGGGGTTGGCTGATGCGGGCAGTGACTGGGCCTTCTCTCCCGCCTTATAGGTAAGGACGTCGGTTATGTACTCCTCGGTGCGGGCCAGCTTGACCTCGAGCTCTTCTATACGCTGTTTGCTGTTTTTCCTTTTCGGCAACTTAATCCTCCATCACCTTCCTCAGGATTTTCTTCCCCTTTTGCCTATAGGAAGTTTTGTTGCATCCCGGTAAAAGCCGCTTTTACAAATACGGCGACAAACGAGTTCCTGCGGCTATTGTTCAAAATTGGAAACCCGTGTTTTTAAGGAGTTGCGGCACGAAAAATTTTTGTAAAAGCCTTGAACTTGTAAAAGCGGCGTGTACACGGGACATGGCCCCTAGTGCTTTGTCACTCGAAAAAAGGGGAACGGATCCAATGCAGATCGCGGCTAAAGCCGCTCGCACGATTATTTTCTATTCCTCAAAAAGCTGTCTTCTATTTCTCAAAAAGCTGTTTTCTATTTTTCAAAAAGCTGTTTTCTATTTCCCGAGAAGCATTTGACAAGACACTAGGCGGATCACAGTAAGATTTATAAGTTGTGTGCGAGCGACTTCAGTCGCGAAGAAAGCCGCTCGCACAAAAGCACTGCTTTTTGTAAGCGACAAAAACAATTGTGAGCAAACACCAGGGGGATCATTTATCGGGATGGTGATCCAGGGCAGTGAGCGGCAGCTCGGAGTAGCGGGCGACGACGCTGGACGCGCTCAGTGCCATCTCCAGCGCGTCCACCAGGTCGTCGTGGTCTGCTTCGGGGAATGCGAGCAGCTCTTCGATAAGGTCGGTGAGGTTGTCTCCTGCCCGTCTCTGGCTTGTTTCGGGAAAGCATATGTTTCCCGCCTGGAAGAGCCCCTGCATGCGCATGGCGCGGGCGATCTTGTCCCTGGTGTTCACCAGTGCTGACACGGGCAGGGGAGTTTCTTTTTTCAACTTTTGCACCATGGCCTGCTGGTAGGCGTTGGCTTCCACCGCCACGGTGACAACGGGCGCGTCGGGCCGGTCATGGAGATGGAACAGCGATGAGATTGCGGCAAACTGGTCTTCAAAGGACAGCCGTGCTCGGTATGCGTGGATCACGTAGAAAGAGCCCTTTGGCGCTTCTCCCACGGTCACGTGCGCGAAGTAATCATGATGGTCTGCCGTTCCCATGGCCAGGTCCACTCCCTGGTACTTCCGGTTGATTATGGGCAGCGGCAGGGTCCGCATCCACTCGGGCCGGAAGACCCTTCCTTTCATGGCGGAGACGTCGTTTTGATACTGGGTGTTGAATATGGCGGGCCCGGTTTCTTCGCGCTTTCTGCGCAGCAGCTCTAAGGGGAACTTGTTCTCCCACAGTGCCTGCTCGCCCTCCGGAGTTGTGATGACGGCTTTTTCGCAGATGGCGGGCATTCCCGCCCGGATGAGCTTCCCGTAGAGGTCGTCGTGATGATACCTGGTGCCGATCACGGAGAGCTTTCCCTCCGGCTCGAGGGTGGGAAGCAACTCCTTGTAGTACCAGGTGAGGACCCTGTCCCTCATGAGGCGGGAGCGGGCGTTGTCCTCGTCCACCACGTCGTCGAGGATGACCAGGTCGTAGTGCCTGCTGATGACCGGTCCCATGATGCCCAGTGCGGTTATGGTGGCCTCCTTGGCGCCGGATATTCGCGATGCCAGGACCACTTGCGACTCGTTCCACGGCGAGCCTTTAAGCGGCCCGAAGAGCAGTCGTATGGGCGGATTGTTCTCGAGGTGGTTTTTGATCTCGCGGAGGAACGCGGTTGCCTGGTCCGCGGTATTGGACACGATGAGCGTCCTTGTCTCGGGGTTGTCAAGGACGCGATAGAGAGTGAAGGCCACGGTCAATAGGGTTGATTTTCCGTGTCCGCGCGGAGCGAGCACCAGGGAGTACTGGTTTCGGTCCGCGAACTCCCACCACTTTTGATGGAAGCGGGTGAAGTCATAACCGAGTACGTCGCGGACAAACGGCGCCGGCAGGGGCAGCCGCGGTGCGGGGAATCTCTGGATGGTTTCGATCCAGGGGACGAGTTCGGTCCGGTTGGAGGACATATGGTTCTCCTTTCGACCTGCTCTCCAGGCTGCAAAGAGCTTGCTACTCTGCCGAGTTTCTGCACAGCTCGGCCAGGGCTTCGCCGCTGTTTTCGGTCTTCAGCTTTGCCTTGGTCTTCTCCAGCGCCTCGTTGATTATGGCCCTCTGCTGCGAGTCGACCACCACTGCGAAGACCTCGAGCCCGTTGTCGTCAAAGCTCTGGCAGGCCAGGTCCACTGCCCGGCCGGCTTGTTCGGTTACCATGGAGAGCATCTGGTCAATCTCGATTTCCGTCCAGGGCAGCTTCTCTGCCATCTCGCGGGTGTCCATGGTTTTTGCGAGCTCTTGGAGAAGCCGGGCGAGTTTTGGGGGGTCGTTCTCTCCGCGCAGCCCGTTAAGCTGGAGCGTCTTCAGCCGGGCTTCATTGTCGTCCATGTCCTCGACCACGCAGGGGACCTGTTTGAGACCCAGCTCGACGGCGATGTCAAAGCGGTGCTCGCCGTCCACCACCTGGTAGTCGTGCTCTCGCGGGCGGACCAGTAGGGGAGAGACAAATCCCTTCTCCTTTATCTCGCGGTAGAGCTTGGTTCTGGTGTCAGGGTCCATGCGATTGGGGTTCCAGGGATTCTTCGAGATACTCCCTGCTTCAACAAACACGATCTCAATCCGGTTCGATACAGACTCCATAGTAGATAACCCTCCTTGATTTTTTCCATGCACTTAAGTACTCGACAACTCGAAAGCCATGCTTTTTGCCCAGGTGCTTCCAGAAGCTTTTTACAAGCAGCTCATAGTCGCGGATAATCTCGGGCCGGAGGCGGACGCTTTTTGAGCCCAAGTTCCCGGCGCCGTCCTGGTGCGCCTCTGGGGTCTCCTCTTCCGCTCCGGGAAAGTAGTCTGCCGGGTCCATGCGGTTTCCCCGGGAGAGATGAATCTTTCCGCCGTCGGTCACTGCAAAGGCGGTTCTTGTTCCCGGACTCCAGTTCCGGAAGAGCTCGAGTACAAGCCGGTTGGGACAGCCGTAGGCGTCAAGGTCTATGTAGTTTACTCCCGTGAGTCCGGCTGCTCTGTCTCTTATGAACCTGGTGTTGTCCATGCAGTGGAGTCGGACGTTGCGGATGTCATGCTTTTCTATGGTGCGGGCGAGCTTCATGAACTTCAGGGGATCAAACTCCACCGCGTCCGTTCGCAGGAAGTGAGGCGCCACTGACGCGAGCATCCTGCCTTCCCCCGCATACAGGTCAAGTGCGTTGCCGGGGTCTATGGAGCGCACGAGCTTCTGCCGTAAGAGTACTTTGATCTCCGGGAAGCCGTGGTCTGTTTTAGGTTGTTGTTTCATTTATCCTCCGGGGCAGTACCCCTAAGCTTTTATTTCCAGCCAAGGCGCATTAAGAAAGAGACTCTACATCCTTTGCGTGTTTGTGCCTTTGCGTGAGATAATCGCCAGCATCCAAATTTTTTATCTTCCATGCTTGACAATACTTCCAAGTATGAGAGAATGTCGTTAAGGACTTGCAAAAGAGACACGGAGGGATGACGGTTATACTTTCACCTGCTGTTTTCGAGGAGTGACATGGACAATGAAGACAACGGGGGATTTTCCCCAGACGGAGAGGAGCGTTTGGAGGACCACGAGGCCGAGCTTTCGGTCCGGGAGGCTGAGGAGGAGCTTCGCGAGGAGTCGGGCCGCATTTCGGAGCGTGAGTACCGGAAGATAGCCGCAGACCTTCGCTGGGAGGTTTTGGAGTACGTTGACGCCCATCCCGACAAGTCGGTTCAAGAGGTCGCCGACTTTTTCGGCATCAAGGAAGGTACCATCCGGGCGTGGAAGGCCCACAGCACCATGGGCACATACGGCAAGAAGTCTTCTTCCAAGAAGACCCTTCCGTCGCCGGGCGGACAGCGCCCCCTGTTCAAGTCCGAGAAGGAAGAGTCCGCTCCTCCTTACCTGGAGAGGAAACGCCACTCCAACTTCATCCACTACTTTGACAAAACACCGCCGGGAATTATCTGTCCCCATTTTTACATCCTCGCTCATGCCAACGGCTGCCCTTACGCCTGCCATTACTGTTACCTCAAGCTCACCCTCCGGCACTACCCGGAACCCACCGTGTTCACCAACACCGCCCGCATGTTCCAGGAAATCCGGGAATGGCTCATGAGCCTTGCCGAGCCCGCGGTATTAAACACCGGCGAGCTCTCCGACTCGCTGGGGTGGGACCTTTCCACCAGCCTTTCCACCAACCTGGTCCCGCTTTTCGCAAGCCAGAAAAAGCACAAGCTCCTCTTGCTGACCAAGTCCGCTACAGTGGACAACCTCCTTGCCATGGAGCCCTCAAAGCAGGTGATCGTGAGCTTTTCCATAAACGCCTCCCGCGTCTCCGGGATGTACGAGAAAGCGTCGCCCCCTCCGGAAGAGAGGCTCGAAGCCGCCCGCCGCGCCAAGGAGCACGGCTACGAGGTCCGGCTTAGGCTGGACCCCATGATCCCTGTCGAGGGATGGGAGACCCATTACGCGGACATCATCGAAAAGATGAACCGGGTTGACCCTTCCATTGTCACCCTGGGCTCGCTCCGCTACTTCCGGAACCTGCTCAATCACTCCCAAAAGGACACCGACATCTTCGAGTACGGGCGAGACCACGGCGACCCGGACGGAAGGCTCCGCATTGACCGGGACACCCGGCTGGAGATGTACCGCTTCTGCATCGACCGGCTCTCCTGCGTGCGGGTGGGTCTTTGCAAGGAGACCGCGGACGTCCACCGCGAGCTCGACCTCCCCGGAATCCACCAGTCGTGCAACTGTACCCTGGAGTAAAGAGATCATTCCATCCTTGCCTTCTCCTTTAAACGCTTTACAAGCTCGTCCTTTATCCTGTCGCGGCGGAGCAGAGGACCAACGCCGGGAAGCTCCAGCATGGTCTCCCAGACATCCTCCGGCAGGGGAGGATTTTCGGTCCTGTCGTGACGCTTGCTCTCGGAAACAATGCGCAGTTGCAGCTCGATGGCTTTAAGAGCCATCTGGGAGAGCTTCATGGCTGCGCCGTCATTTTCCATGCCCCGGCTCTTTTCAGCCTCCAGGAAGTATTGCATGCTCACCATCTTGATGGCTTCGGACTGGGAGTAGAGGGCGTCGAGCTTCCGGACGAGAGAATCATCCTCCTCGCCGCCGGCCGGGCCGTTTTGCTCTGTTTTCGAGTTTTTATGAATATCTTCAGTCATAAGTCCTCCTTTGCCGGACAGTCATGCCGCTTATTCCTATATATTGGAATATAGTTACACCAAGATTACAAAATTACTGACATTGTTTGATGAAGGGAGGTAATTTTGACTTGACTTTGAGGGCAAGGCGGGGCTTTTGTAAAAATGATGTTTCATATCGGCGTGTTAGCGGACAGGGCGACCGGGGTTCTCCAGGAGGAGACAGGCTTTGCTTTCAGCGGGTATGAAGGACCAAAAAAGAGTTCTCTGCCGGCATTCGCGGGAACCGGGATTTAACATACTGAATATTCTGTGTTATTTAAAAAGGAAGACGGATTCCAAATTAAAAATGAGAGTTCTTCCTTTTAAGAGGGGTAACAAGCCGAGAACATGATTTAACTGACTGAAATAAAGGCAAATAAGTTTTTTACCGTTTGGTTGGCATGCGGGTTGCTTAATAAATTGGGCAGGAGGTTTAATAAATGGCTTATAAAGTTT
>CAYQTK010000003.1:0-55691 GCA_964420375.1 uncultured bacterium | reverse complement strand
CTGGAATATATAGGGAACTAGAGCGTTTGTTTTATAACTAGGAAACTCGGGCTAGCACGAAAAACGCGGTATCAGTCGCTCTCACGAAAAATATTTAGAGCCTGTTTCGAAACTCCGTTTTCGGAGTGCGCCTGCCTGTGCCGGACACGCCTGCCTGTGCGGACACGCAGACAGGGCAGACAGGAAAGCTTGCTTTCGCTTTCATAAGTTCCGGCTTGCCGGAACTTACAAACAGGCGCCTCGCAAACTGTGAGCCTCTTGTGGAGCGCATTTCCGACAAGCAAGTATCCCGGCGGAAAAAGCGAACAGCTTGCTGCCGCATTCCAAAACAGCGCCGCAAAAGCAAATTAAACCTCCGTTTCGCAACGGGCACTAGTTATTTCACCTGTTACATCATCTTCAGATAACCTGCCGAGCCGGCCCCTGCGTTTTCAAGCATTGTCATTTGCACAACTATTTTCTACGCTGTCTTTAAAACCGGGAATTTTTGAGAAACCCGGCAAGTTCTAGTATATTTGCCGTGTTCGAGCTTTCCCTTTTGAGAGAGGGAGAGTAATACTTACACAGTTTTTAAAGGAGTGGAACGAGCTTTAGGGAGGGAGTAATGAAGAAGGCGATTATCGGAGGACTGGTTATATCGCTCTTGGCAGTAATCGGCTGTATCACCGCTTTTCAGAGCTACAAGAGGGACCCGGAGCCTGCACTCGCGGACTATAACGCGAAATTGACGGTGCCTGGTCTTGATTCGGGTGCTCACGTTTACCGCGACGATTACGGTGTTCCCCACATCTTTGCGGAGAACGAAGAGGACCTGTTCTTCGCCATCGGCTACACCCAGGCCCAGGACCGGCTCTGGGAGATGGTTCTTTTGCGGGCGTTTGCGGAGGGCCGCATGTCCGAGCTTCTGGGGTCCATCAAAGTGCCGGGCGCCAGGTTCAAGGGACTTCCCATTGACACGGTGGTTATCGACGAGATGATGCGTACCTTCGGACTCAAGCACATCGGCGAAGTCGGGGAGGCCCTGCTGAAAGAGAAGCGCCCCCGCATCTACAAGCAGCTCGAGGCCTACTCGGAAGGCGTCAATCATTACATAGAGACCCACGAGGAGCGGGAAGAGCTCCCTGTCGAGTTTCAGATGCTCAAGGTCAAGCCGACACGCTTCCGGCCTGCGGACGTGGTTAGCGCGGGCAGGCTGATGGGTTTCCTTTTGACCTTCTCCTGGCAGTTCGAGCTTTTCCGTTACGGTGTTTACGAGAAGTACGGTGCGGACGTGATGTGGGAGGCCGCTCCAATTCACGATCACTACGGTCCTACTATCGTGCCGCCCGAGCTTTTGAAGAACAAGCTGTCCACACCCCGCGACATCCCGCCTGGAGGCAGGCCTCCCCAAAAGTATCTGCCCTATCCCTACGATAATTCCATGTCCGGCGATGCTGCGCTCAAGCTGCTCGCTTCTTTTGGCGGCATACAACGGTCCCTTGGCGAACGGCTTCCTTATGCCTCCAACAAGTGGATACTGGCCGGAAACATGACGGAGACGGGTACGCCCATGCTGGCCAACGACACCCATCTTCCCACCATGCAGCCGTCCATCTGGTACATGTGCCACGTAAAAGGCGCGGGCATTGACTCTTACGGCGTCATGCTGCCGGGAACTCCGTATCATGCGCTTGGCCATACCAAAGACCTTGCCTGGGCGGCGACTACGTCGATTGCGGACGTTCAGGACCTGTACCTGGAGAGGGTGGACAAAGACAATCATCCCGGCAAGTACCTTCACCAGGGGCAGTGGAAGCCGTTCACCGTCCGCAAGGAGGTCATCAAGGTCCGGAAGTTCCCCACCCGGCAATATGTAAACAAAGAGATCGAGGTCCGCCAGACTGTTCACGGTCCGGTGATCACGGATTACGTGCCTTTGCCGGAAGGCACTCCACCGGTGACCATGCGCTGGACCGCCTGGGACTTCTGTCGGAACCCCCAAGTTTTCAAGAGCCTCATCAGCTCCGCTACAGTGGACGAGTTCATGGACAAGGTGGAAGAGATCCCGGACGACGAGTTCGAGCTCATGAACGTGTCTTCCGCCCTGGACACCCTGATGCGCGGCAAGGGCATCGAGGACTTCAAGCGGGCCATGGATCAAATCGTGGTCCCGAGTCAGAACTGGAGCGCTGCTGACTCGTCCGGCAACATTGTTTATCTTCCCGGGGGCCTGGTTCCGGTTCGCAACAAGGGCCTGGGGGTAATGCCGGTGCCGGGCGCGTCAGGCGAGTGGGACTGGACCGGGTTCATTCCTCTTTCCGAGCTTCCCCGCCTGGAGAACCCGGAGCGCGGTTACATCCTTTCCGCCAACAACGAAGTGGTGGACCTGGAATGGTACGAGCACGTGTTCTCGACTAATTACGACGGGGGCTGGCGGGCCATGCGCATCAAGGAGCTTCTGGACGAGCTTGCTCCCATTGACATGGCCGACATGAAACGGATGCAGAACGATGTTCACGTTCCCAAGGCGGAGACCGAGGTCCCCCTGATCCTGGCGGCCATCGAGGAGAAGGGAATGGATGACCCCCGGGTAAGGAAGGGCTACGAGCAGCTCAAGTCGTGGGACTTCGAGGCCGACCTTGACTCGACTGCTACCGCGGTGTTTTTCAAGTGGGCGGAGGAGATGCGCCGCAACGTTTTCGCGGACGAGATGGACAAGCAGGACTTCGAGCTTTTCGTGAAGGGGTCTAACGGAGACCTTCCGGTGGAGATCATGATGAAGAAGGGCCACTCCCCCGCGTTTGACGACAAGACCACGGAGGACAAGGTGGAGGACATGAACGACATGATAGTCCGTTCGGTTCGCGACTCGGTTGCTTTTCTGGAGGACCATTACGGCAAAGCCCCGTCCGACTGGAGGTGGGGAGACGTCCATCCCGTCAAGTTCTATCACCCGCTGGGTTTCTGGCCTTTCGAGGAGCTGTCGGTGGGTCCTTTCCCCCACGTGGGCTCGCGGCACACCCTGCGGTGCGCCAGTCCTCAGGAGGACGGCGAGTGGCATTTCAAGGCGACCTACGGCCCGGCTTGGCGGCACCTTATCGACATGGGCGACCCGGAAAAGGCCCAAGTGGTGATTGACGGGTCCATCTCCGGCCAGTACCTTTCGCCCCACTACCGGGACCTGCACCAGGTCTGGCTCCGCGGCGACCACCTCACCGGCACCATGGACCCGGCCAAGGTAAAGTCCGACGCCAGGTATCACCTGGAGCTTAAGCCCTGAGCGCTTAAGAAGCCAAGGTTCCGTTACTTTACAAGGCCCGGGCCGGTCATGGTCCGGGCCATCAGTTTATCGACTTCGCTTCAGTAGGTATAGGTGTAATAGAGGTCCACGCCTCCCTGGCCTTCGGCGTCCTGGGAGGCTTGTACGCTGAAGTTCTTGTTTATCTCGTAGCGGATGCGGAACTCTTCCGTCGCTTTTTCCCCGAACTGCTGGAAGTAATACAGGTATAGCTTTTCGTTGACGTACTTGCCGATGCCCACTCCGGACTCCTCTGCCGTCTTTCCGGTCTCGACCACGATGGTGTCCAGGTTCAACGCCATACCCAGCGAGCTTGCCAGGTTGGACGCTGCATAGGAAGCGGCGAGCTGTCCGCCGGTCTGTGCCAGTGTTTCCTGTTCTCCGCGGGCCAGCTCGCTCATGGGCCTTCCGAAGAGGATCACCGAGAGCACGTCCGCGGAGTCGAGTGGCGGGTCGGAGTAGAGTTCCAAAGACGGCTCGGACAGGGTTCCGGTGATTTTTATGTAGGTGGTGTAATCCGGCACCCGGTAGCTTGCAAGGAGGTCCAGAGAGGGGTCGATCACCGGGATGGCGGGAAAGGTGAACACTCCTCTTTCAATGCGGAACTGCTTGCCCTGGAAATTCAGCCAGCCGTCTTTTGTTTGCAGGTCGCCGAAGAGAAGAAAGAATCCGCCGGGAGGTTTTCTCATCCGGAGCTCTCCTCCAAAGCGGATGTTGAGTTCGGAGTTTCTGAGCCGCGCATTGTCGGGAATCACGATTTTTATATCCAGGTCGCCGCGGTCAATCAGTGGTGATGACTCGGCAACCTCGCTTTCTTCGCCCTTGACCCTGATGGTGGGGTCTTGGGACTCCCATGAGGTCCCCTGGTATGCCAGGATCAAGGGAGGCCTGTAAGTAAGCTCGGTGAACTTGACCTTGCCGCGGAAGCGGGGATAGTTAAGATCACCGGTGAGTTTCAACTTAGCATCCACCGAAGCGTTTATGTCGGGGGTGTTCATGGCCTTGAAGTTGTCGGCGTCGAGCTTGAGTCCCAGATCGCTTACGGAGTAATTGTCGATCCTGAAACCGCCGGATAGCCTGGCCCTGCCGTCGCCGGAAAACACGGTTATCTCGGGTATGCTGACCACGTTCTTTTTGATGTCCGCGCTGCCGGAAAGCCCGGCGAGCGACAACCCCCACTCGGGGACCTTGCAGCTTACGTTGGTCAGCCGGGTCTTGCCGTTCCATTCCGGATCGTCCGGCGTTCCCCTGACATGGGCTTTTAGAGAGACGGTTCCGGAAAGTTCGGTCAGCCAGGGGATGAAGTAATCCAGAATGCCCACCGACAGGTCGGAGGCGTCAAGCCGAAAATTGAAAGGCCGGTCATTGTACAAACCGATATGGGCGGGATTCAGGGCGACTGTCATGGAGGCTTTTCCCCAGATCCGGACTTCTCCTGCCAGTTCGGAGTTTCCTCGAAATGAAAAGTCGACCTTCTCTTGTTTATATTTAAGATACCCCTCCAGCCGGTCGAGGCTGGTGTCTTGAAAGCGCGCGCCGGTTATGCCGAAGCTGCCGCTAAGCTCGGGTTCCGACATCTTCCCGGCGAAGGACGCGCTTCCGCTCACCACACCCTGCATGGTCCTTTCCGGATAGAGCCGGTTTACAAAGGGGGCCATATCGAACTGGTTTAGAAGCAGGGTAAAGTTGGTATTGTTCTCTTTAATTTCGCCGAAGGCCCCCAGGGTTGACTTGTCTTTTTCCAACTGGAACCCTTTAAAGGAAATTGCGCCCCTCCGGGATGTGACCTGCGCCGGACTCGACAGTATCCATTTCTGTCCGATGACGGTGAGGTCAAGCTTTTGAAGGAAGAGGTCGAACTGTTTTCCTCCATCCATGTTCACGCTTCCTTGTGAAGCTAACGCGTAGCCGGGCTCCTTTGCCTTGGTATCAATGCTGAAGTCGATCCGGGGCCCCTGTAATGGAGAGGGCTTGATATCCGCGGAGGCGGTAACGTCCATGACAGGGACGCGGAGCTTTCCCTGTTTTGCTCCCGGTATAAAAAAGCCGGCGAAATCAAGTTCCGCTTTTCCCCGAACACTGTCGGCTCCCTTTCCCGAAAGCGCCAGTTTGACGGATGCGCTTTCCGACTGCACTCCGGAGGCCTTGACGCCCGCTGCTTCTCCCTTTCCCGCGGCTTGCCAGTAGTATCGGTTGCCGCTTACGTCCGCGTTGACCTTCGCCTTTTCAAGCGAAAGCCGGCCCTTGGTAAGCTCGGTGACGAGCGACGGATCGAGCAGCTTTGCTCTTGTCTCAAAGCTGAAGGGGAGCGCCTTATGGAAAGGCTCGATCCAGCCCGTGCCTTCCATTTCGAGCCGGTCGGAAAGCGCCCGCATGCTTTCCGCCCGGAAGCGCCCTGCTGCCATGGTGTAGACAAGTCGGGCATCTTTTATGCGCATGTCTTTAACAGTGGATTGTTGCAGGTGCAAGGTCCCCTGACCCCGGAAGTCGTCCTTGTTGGTCCCGCTTCCCCCGAGCTCGAGATCACCGGTGAGTAGTGCCTGCGGAGCGTTCTCCACCATCGTAGAGGGGTCCAGTTCATTAAAGAGGGTTTGGAGATTGAAGGGATAGGGCTTTTTCAATTTGCCGTTTACGTCTGCGCTGAAGCCCCTTCCCGGCGATCTCGAAACCACGGAGCCTTTGTAAGCTTCGCCTGTAAGCTCCACGTCAAAGGAGAGAGGAAAAGACTTTATACGCGGATAAGAGAATGACTCGAGATCGAAGCGGGCCCGGAGACTGCGGGGAGTACTTCCCGCCGGCAGGACATACTTGAGATCGAACTTACCGAAAAGCCCGGTTAGCGGAACATCGTTCTCTATTAACTCCTGTACGGACATGTTCTTTATGGACCCTTTCAAGTCGAGAACATTCTTTGGCCTGGCATATGTCCCGCCTGCAACCAGGCTGCCGGATGATGAGCTTATATCCGTTTTAAAACCGATGTTACGGATGTTCCCCCATACTTCCGCCGAGCCTGTAACGGTTGTCTTGAGAGGATTTCCGGCCCAGACGGCCTCGATGGTCTCCGGAGTCGCTTTAATCTCGGGTATCCTCGCCTCGAGCTCTGATGTGCCGGTGAAGTATCTTCCCTGCCCCAGCTTCAGGCCGGAGTTTCGGCTTTGCACGCTCCCGCTGTGGATGCGCACGTCCCAGCCGGAGCCGGTGTTATAAGCTTTGCCGTTAATCGCGGCAGCCTCTAAGGGAACGTCCGGAGGCGACACAAAACCGGTGAGCTCTTCTATCTCGAAGCCCACGGCGTTGTCTTCTGTTTTAAAGGTTCCTGCTGCTTCGGCCACTGTTACGTCATAGGTTTTTTCCGCGCCGGAGCGGGCATGGACCTGCAAAGAGGATATGTATATCTTGCCGGACAGCGGCGGATATGATGAAGGCTTACCGGAACCAGGCCTTTTTTTGCGAAGCCGGGAGAGGTTCCATTTGTCGCCCTGCTTTTCGGCTTTTACCCATACGTTGTGGGCTTCTATTTCCAGGTGCGGAGAGAATTTTCCGTTTTTAAAAAGCACGTAGCTTACCACCGCCTTTTCGGCCTTTATCACCTTTTCATTGTCGGGGTCAACTACTACAATCTTGTTCAGAGCGATCCATTCGAGGGGGTTTCCGACAAGCTCTTCAACCTCGACTTGACCCGCCAGCCTTTGATTGGTTTTTTCCAATGCAAAGGACAGAATCCAGGAGTTATAGTCTCCCCTTGCGAGCTTTATGTACATCCATGCCGCACCGCCGCAAACCAGGGCCGCCAGGATTGCCACAGCGGACACCCTTAAAAGCCTCCGGGCTTTTTCTTTATTTAGTATAGAGCGCCAATCACGTTTCATGGTGCCTGTCCCGCTTGTTAGAAGGTATGTCCCACGTTGAAATGGATCCTGTACTCCAGTTGCTCTTCATCCTGCTCATGCGGAAAGGCCACGTCCAAAGCCAGCGGCCCGATAGGGGTGTTATATCTTATGCCCACTCCGGAGGCGAAGCGCACGTCGTAAGGATCGATATCTTCATCCTCCGGCCATACCCATCCGCTGTCCGTGAACACCACTCCGCCGAACTCTTCCCAGATGGGAAAGCGGACCTCGAAGCTTCCCTCCCACAGCTTGGAGCCGCCGATGGGGTTAGCGTCCGCGTCTTCGGGTCCGAGCTCGTGCCTTCCAAAACCGCGCACCGTGCCGGTCCCGCCGGTGTAGAAACGGAGGAACAGGGGTATCTGTTCCATGTCCCCCCAGGGCTCGGCATAGCCCGCCTTCCAGCGAAGAGCGGCAACCACCGGAGGAAAAACCGGGTAGTAGCCGCGGGCCACCCCGACGGTCTTGTAATAAGAGTAGTCTCCACCGAGCGCCCCGCCTCCGACCTCGGTGTAGAGGCTTGCCCGGGCGCCCTGGGTGGGGTTGGTCTGGTCGTTAAGGTCCGCCCAATGAATGCGGCCGCCAAGCACGGAAAGCACGCCATCCCGCGCCAGGTCTTCCTCCTCGATCCCAAGTTCGCTGATCACGTCATAGGTCCGCTCCTGCTCCACCCGGTAGGATACCTCCGCCCAAAGATAGGGGGTAAGGATAAAATGGTACAAGGGAGACAGGGAAAGGGCTTCGTGGGTATAAGCTTCTTCTTTCTCCACCCTGCGTTCGCCCGTTAATTGCACGTAGTCGCCGGAGTCAACTACGTTGGGTTGCGTGAACCTTATCTCTTCCCTTTCCAGAAGCTGCGACCAGCGGGCGGTAACAGCCAGCTCCCGTGCACCTCCCATAAAATTCACGTGCCTCCAACTCGCCATGACCCGGACCTCTTCTTCACTGCCGTATCCCACTCCCACCTTTACCTGGCGGGGATCAGCCTCTTTAACTGTAAACACCAGTTCGATCCGCCGGGCGTCGTCGTGAGGAACTTCTTTCAAGCGGACCGTCCGATAGATGGGAAGCCGCTGCACCTCGCGCTGGTCGGCATACACCTCGTTCCTGCGGTAATGGTCGCCTGGTTTGACCTTGATGGCCCTTCTCACAACATCGGGCTCGGTCTTTTCGCAGCCCTTGATCTTTATCTCGCCCACGTTAAAACGAAGGCCCCGCCGGATGCGGTAGGTCACCACCGCGGTAAGGTCTTCCGGGTCGATAAGTGCGCTGCGCTTTACGGAAACGTGGAAAAAACCCTCGTTTTGGTAATACGTCTCCATGGCCTCCGCACTGTCCTGGTAGGGGGACTGCTCGAAGCGGTCGCCTTCCTTGAACTTCAGAAGCGACCGCATGGTCATGGGGTCCCAGTCTTCGTGAAGACCGTCCAGAAAGTAGACCTCGATCCTTTCAACATGTACCGGCTTGTTCTCCTCGATCTCGTACCGGATACTTACGCTTTTGCCGTCCTCGCTCCAGGTCTCCTCCGGGCCGGTGACGTGCACGTTGAAAAATCCCCGGCTCTTGTAAAACTTCTCGATCCGGTTCAAGTCCTCTTGCGCCCAGAAAGGATCGTATCCCTCCTTGCCGGGCGTCAGCCGGTACCAGGGCGTCTCCTTCTGGCGAAGGACGGACTTGACCGTCCGGCAGGAAATCTTGTCGCAGCCTTCGAGCTCGATCTCCTTTATCCTTACCCCTTCCTTCTCTTCCATCTTCCGGCTGTAAAACTTCTGCTTTTGCTCTTCAGGAGCGAAAACCTCGAACCAGCGTCCTTGCCGGTCATAAACAAAACCCTCACCGCCTGCCTCGCCTCCGGGGGCGCGGTTAAAGGATTTCCCCTCCTCCTTGCAAAATCCGTAAGGCACTGCCGCCGCAACCCAAAGAACGACCGGCAGGATATAAAGGACGAGCCTTGCCATAGTCCGCAATATTCTACCTTTCGTGCGCGCAGGGAACAAGAAATCCGGATATACGAAACCGGGAATGTTTAATTACATGGACTCGGCAGTTGTTTTTCGTTCTCATTAGAATAACTTCGAGGGCATCAAGCTTGTTGTCGTCTCGTCAGAATGCAGGCCGGCTGTCAAATACTCCCTATCGCTTTTCGCAAAGGCTCAAGGCCGGTCTTCTCTAAGACCCTGCCCAGGCGGCCGCGTTCTTTGGTTTGCTTGTAGAAGTTGACGATCCGCTCTATGATATCGAGGGCCTCGTTGTCGGTTTCTATGTCGCGAACGAGCTCTCGGGCCAGGCGGGGACGTGAGCCGATGTTTCCGCCTACCACCACTGCCCACTTTTTCGATTGGGCGAAAAGCCCTATGTCCCTTACCCATCCTTCCGCGCAGTTTATGGGACAGCCGGACACCGCGATTTTGAACTTGTTGGGAAGCTCCATGCCCATGTATGTCTCGACCAGCTTGTGTCCAAGTCCCATGCTGTCGCGCTGGCCCAGCCGGCAGTAGGAATTGCCCACGCAGCATCGCACGCTCCGCACGCACATGCCCACCAGAGGTCCGGCATCCATCCCCAGCTCGCTCCATACGTCGTCAAGGTCTTCCTCTTTCAAGCCGAGCAGAGCTATCCGGTTGGCGCTGGTGATCTTTATGTTTTGGACGCCGTATTTTTCAGAGACCTCCGCCAGCTTGCGAAGAAGCTCCGGCGTGACCTCGCCGCAGGGAAAGGACGGGGCAATCCCGTACGTCTCCCGGTCAGACTGCAACACCGCTCCCTTTTCTCCGTCCTTTAACATCTTTGCTCCTTTTATGGAAGTATTAAAAAAACCGGGGCCACTACTTTTTGCCGAAGACAAGCCTCCCGCCCCGGTTGCCTGCGACCCCTGCTGCCGCGAGCATGCCCGCGTTCACCAAAAAGTACAACAGGCTTATAAGGCCGCCTCCGGTAACCGATTCCGGAAAAGCAAGCCGCCATACCAGAAGCGCGACACCGAGACCGAGCACGATAAACCCGCAGGTCATCTTTGTCCTGATGATCCTGGTCATAATCCCGCGATAGTGCTTTTTCCAGTCCAGGAAGCCGGAAAACAGTACCACCGGCATGGCGAGCACCACGAAAGCGAGGTTCAGAAACGCCACGTCATGGAGGGCGGAAAGTTCCAGGCCGAGCACATCCCGGTCGGCGAGGCCCAGGATGTCGAGGCCCATTGCCAGGAGCAGAAAAAGCAGCGCCGCAGGAAGGATGCCGTTGGGAAAATGTACGGATATGGGATGGAGATGCTTTTTGACCATGATGTCGAGCAGCCGGGAGAGGGGGTCGGCAGGAGCTCCGCTTGTCTTGATGTCGTTATCGCCTCCTGGAGATTTTTTTCTTCCGGCATTAGAAGAGTCGCCTTGATTTTTTCCCTTTTGCTTTTCAGCAAACTCGGCCTCTGCCTGAAAAGCCTCGGAGGGATCGCGCTCGATAAACTTGGCCGCGGGAGCACCGCACACCGGGCATTTCTCCGGCGGTTCTTCACCGGTGTGAACATAACCGCAAACCGTGCATTTAAATTTTTTCATCTGTTTTCCTTCCCGTTCATTATAAAGATACAACACGCCTCCGCCGGAAGCCACAGGTCTAAGGCGAAATCCCGGAGATTTTTTGTTTGCATAACCCGAACCGTTTTTTTTGACTTTATTGTAACCATAATTGGGGTCTCGGTATCTTTAAAAGCAGGATGAGAAACGACAATACCGAAAAGGAGGTGAAAAAATGGCAGACTCTGAAGTGAACACCCCAGGAAAAAGGACGAACTTTGTACATGTCAGGGACAAGGCGGGCAACGAGTTTATCTGTCCGGTGGAATCTTTGAAGGACCCTAAGCATGTGAGCGAAGAGGAACTTAATGCTTGCTTTGACGACGCAAGGGTCGCGGTAGAACCAGGAGGCTGATATGCCTTGTTAAGCCGGGGAAAAAGCGGGGGAATGGTCTCTCTCGCTTTTTTTTTTGCGGAGTTCACTTATGTGAGGAGTCCTGCCGGATGAGATCAGGGTAATGACTGCGGACGAAGTTTGCGATTTTTTGTGCGGCTAGTCGGTGTCCGAAAGGCGTAGGATGCGGGTCCTGTTTGGATATTCTTATCATTGCGGGGGGCTTTTCACTGAAGGGTTCATATAAATCGACGGGTTGAAGGCCGTGTTCAGAAGCTGCTTCAGCAACCTGGCAATGGATGTGCTGGTAGGGATACTCCTCCCAGTCGTCAGCCACGGGCTGGGGGAATATAGCAACCAGCACGGGCACGCCGGTTTTATCCGACCATGTCCCCATTCTTTCAAAGGCGTTCGTCACGGATTGCCAGTGCCGGTCATCATTGTGAATCATCACGAAATAATCTCCCCCGCCCTTCAGGTATATCTCCATCTTCCACCACAGCTTCCTTGTCATGCGCACCAGGTTGCTTTTCTTCCACCAGGCGTCATGCTGATAATAGGCCCGTAGCGGTTGGAAGGGCTCGTTGCCGGGGTCGTTCAGACTGTAGCCGATGATGACCATGTGGGGGTCCAGGTTTTTCCCCCGCGCCATGAACAGGGCGACCTCCTCCGCGGTGTTGTAGCCGCTGGTCGCCATGTTGACCACCTGGAAGGTCTTACCGGTTTCGCGGTTTAAGAGGTCTTCCAGAATCTCCACGTATATGTCCTCGCGCTCCACCTTCCATCCGAAGGTAATGGAATCTCCCAGGGCCACGATCCTTTTTACTCCCCGAGGCTTGCTTACCTTTATTTCCTCTCCCCTCGCTCCCAGGCTGTTGATCTTGACGGGTACGCCCAAAGCGGATCCGGAGACCCCCGGCCGAAGCTCGTAGAGCAGACCGGGCGTTTGGGAAGGCCTGTGGAGCAGGAAGTTCCATTTTGCTCCGTACATGTCATGGCGGGGTTTCCATTCTGCGGGCATATCCATAAGCCGAAGGAGGAGTTCGGCGAACAACAGACAGACAATGATCGCCAGGAACGAAAGCAAGGCCCGCTTTATTGTTCTTCCCGAAAGGGCGGAAAAGTTTTCATCCTTTTTGTCTGTACGGATTTTTCCCTGACCTTGCGCATTCATGGATAGAAGAGAGTATAAAGCGCGCTCACCTGGTCGCGCCCCTCCAGGATACCGAACATGCGGCTTTTCTGGAAGAGGCTCTGGTTGGTCATACGGTGGGCTGCATAGGATTTGACCACGCCGGAGGGCATGAAAAGGGCGAAGCCTTCACAACTTGCGCAAAAGTCTTCGGCTTGCGGCGACTTCTTGGAGTAGATAATAACCAGCGCTCCCCCTTTAACCGAGCCGTCATCAATCTTTTCCAGCTCCTTGTCGAAAAGACCGACGATGTGCTTGCCGTAGGCGTCCCACACTGCCAAGAGCCGGCCGTTGCGGGTCTGCTGGTTAAAAGGCCGACCCGTGGTTTGCGGAGGTATCATGGTCTTTATAAAGACGCACAGGTATCGGGCGTCAGGGGATGTTCCGCCGGGATTGGGCCAGAAACCGATTCCTCCGGCCTGGCTTTCCTTTACGTCCGCCAACTGAAGCTCATTGCTCGAATAGGTGCCGGCGAGGTCCTTTTGGACGCGCACGAGGCTCGCTTCGTACTTCCGGGCCTTTTCCCGCCAATCCGGGCTGGAGTAGGAATCGGCAGGGGTGATCACCTGTCCGGAAATGAAAAGCGGCGCCAGAAATACCGTTAAGCCGAAAAGGAGCTTAATGAATCTTCCGCAATAAAGTCCGGCAAATTTTCCTTCCACCCTGAAACTCCTTTTTATCAATACGAAAGTACAAGATATTATATAACCTCCAGTTCCTGCGTCAATATAGGACTTTTCTTCTTTTCTATAATTTAGATGCCGGGATCTGCCCGTGCTTCTCAAAAATTATCGGTTTTGTCTTGATTCATCCATGCCGGGATAATCACCAAGACCTAAGAGCGGCTCGAAAAAGTTCAGTTCTTTTTCCCTGATGCGTGCCAGTGCTTGGGCGGGCTTGTCCATGTCCGGGTGATTGAACTTTTCACTTATTTCTTTCAAGAGCATTGCCATCTCGGTCCATTCCCTGGCGATCTCTTTCATGTCCGCCGGCGGTGCCGGTTTGCCGATCTCCGGGTCCAGCTTGACGAGGTTCTCCAGAAATCGGGAGTAGAGGAGACGGAAGGCCCCTCCTCCGGTCCCCCTTTTTTCTATCACCTGGTAGAACCAGCGGGCGCACCATTGCCGGTCCGTTGCATATTTCCATTCTTTCATCTTTTCCGCCGCTGTCTTCATTCCGGAGAGTCCGAACACGCCGGGAATCTGCGGGTCGACTCCGGTGAGGTCCTGCGCCTGCCTGGCCAGGGCGTAGCGGGCGGCTTTTTTAATGTCGGGCAGGGGCAGAGGTTCCCGGAAAGGATAGTGCTCCGCCTGGTTTTTTATGTAGGCGTTTCCCCCGTACCTGGCGCGGGAGAGGTCTTTTCGGCTCACCTCCTGCAACTTTTCCCATCCGGTATCCGCTATAAGGACTGCGTTGTCATGGTATCCCCAGGCCACGATCACGTGTGGGGGAAAATGAGTGGCGGTGTTGTAATGAGGAAGGCATGCTATATCCGCACGTAGCAAGACGGGCACGTCCCGGGCGAGGTAGTTTATCAACTGTTGTTCGGCTTTTTCCGGACCGGGTTCGGTGATCCACTGGAAAGGAATTCCGATACTCTCGAAGAACCTCTGTTCGAGCATCCTGCTGCGGGTTACGGTCATTCTGGTGGGAGACATTGCTTCGCTCTCGAAGTAGGCAAATCCCAAACCCGCGCCCAAGCCGAAACAGGTGGCCTCGTCCACCCGGTGCCCGAAATGGTTCATGACGTCTGCGAGAGCGGTGGAGGCACAATGTACGCCCGGCGTGTGTTTCCAACGGGGTACGAGATGTTTCATTTCGGAAGGTCTTTTTCGAGAGCCTTATTCCCCGGCTTTCTTCAAAATATCGAGGTGGACCTCAAACTTTTCTCTTTGAGTTTTTAACTCGCAGTACTCCTGGAAGTCGGCTTTAACGTCCTTCAGACCCGCCTGCTCGCGTTCCACTTTCTCCAGGATTTCTTTAGGGCCTTCTTTGAAGTAACTGAGAAAAATATCCTTATAATCTTTTTTTCTCTCCTGCAAAGGAATGTCGGGAAAGTCCACATCGGGCTCGCAGACATTATCGCTTTCCCACTTTTCCTGGTCAAAAACGAACAAGCTTATGGTGCATTCCATTCGATTGCCTGCGTTAAGCTGCGGATACTCCACGGTTACCGGATAAGGGAGCCTGTCCAATCCGTCAATAAAAGAACGGGCGTTGCCGAGTCGCCGTGATGTAAACTCCACGTTAATAGTCCGGATAATTGCATACCCTTCTTTCCTGGTCTCCCATTCCGGATGGGAGACGGATATGACGTTCACGTTATTGTTCGCCGCCAGGGAGTTGATTTGATTTTTTATCTCTTCCGGCCTGAACACCCCGGGAACCTGGACGGAGTTTTGATCAAGCCGCTGTTGCAAATTTTTAATGTCCTGCTCGATCTGTTTCAACTGCTGCTTGCCCGGTGACCGGAGTTCACTCTTGGTAATTTCTATTGTATCGAGGTCCGTCTCCAGTTGAATTTCCAGGTTACGGGCCTTGGTGTAATCCATGAGAACAAGGATAACCACCACGATTACGAGGATCCCCGCAACCAGTAACGCAATGGTCCTTCCCCAGTTCACGTCCTCTAAAAGCTCGTCCCAATCGATCATCTTCTTCCCCCTTGCTGAATAGTTAGCTGCCGGGAGAGCCGGAATTCGGTTTCAAAAAACCGGGGCCTCAGCCTAACCTCCTCCCGCTTCTCCTTAAGGGCGATTTGTCTTGGCCTTATAATTTCCGCTCCTCGGCGTTCGCATATATTTATAACATCATCCGGTCTTATGCTCAAATATAACTAGTTCCCGTTGCGAAAATTCCGTTTTCGGAGTGCGAAAGCTTGCTTTCGCTTTCATAAGTTCCGGCTTGCCGGAACTTATGAAAATGCGTCCCGTAAACTGCGAGCCTCTTGTGGGTCAAATTTCCGGGAAGCAAGCTTCCCGGCGGAAAAAGCGGACAGCTTGCTGCCGCACTCCAGAACAGCGCCGCAAAAGTAAATTAAACCTCCGTTTCGCAACGGGCACTAATTATAAAAATTATAAGAAACCCGCCTATGCCCGTTCAAGCTTTTTTGTGAGCAGGCGGTTGACAATTTGAGGGTCAGCCTTGCCTCCGCTGGCCTTCATGACCTGTCCTACAAAGAATCCCAGCACCTTGGTCTTGCCCTCCCGGTACTGCTTGACCTGCTTGGGATTCTCCGCTATCACCCGGTCACAGATGCTCCCGATTTCTCCCTCGTCCGCCATGGGCTTCAATCCCTTCTCCTCGATGACCTCCGCCGGGCTCTTGCCCGTCTTGTACATCTCGGCGAACACCGTCTTGCCGATCTTGCCGGTGATCTCGCCCGAGTCTATCATACCCACCAGCGAGCCCAACTGCTCCGCGCTTACGGGACAGTCGGTTATGTCGCGCTCGTCATCCTTGAGCTCGCGCAGAAGCTCGGACATGACCCAGTTGGCCGTCTTCTTGGCGTCCGCGCCCGTCTTTAGAGCGGCCTCGTAGTAGTCCGCCAGCGACCGCTCCGAGGTCAGCACCGAGGCGTCATACTCGGGGATGCCGTAATCGGCCACGAAACGCTTCATTTTTTCCATGGGAAGCTCGGGAAGTCTCTCCCGCAGCCTTTTCGTCCACTGTTCGTCAACTTCCAGCGGCAAGAGGTCCGGGTCCGGGAAATAGCGGTAGTCGTGGGACTCCTCCTTGCCGCGCATGGCCACGGTCTTGCCCTCCCGGTCGTCCCACAGGCGCGTCTCCTGCACCACATTCTTGCCCGATTCCAGCAGCCGGGACTGCCTTTTTATCTCGTAGTCCAGGGCCCGCTCCACGTTCCGGAAGGAGTTCATGTTCTTTATCTCCGCACGAGTGCCCATGTCTTCACTGCCCGGCGGACGGACGCTCACGTTGGCGTCGCAACGGAGTGAGCCCTGCTCCATGTTGCCGTCGCAAACGCCCAGGTAGACCAGTATGCTCCGGAGCGCCCGCAGATACGCCCCGGCCTCTTGTGCGGACCGGATGTCGGGTTCGCTCACTATCTCCATCAGGGGGACCCCGCTCCGGTTGAAGTCCGCAAAGCTCGCATTGGCACGTGAAAAGGTGTCTTCGGAATGCACCAGCTTGCCGGCGTCCTCCTCCATGTGAAGCCGCGTGATACCGATGCGCTTTTCTTTCTCGCCTGCCTTGATCTCGATCCAGCCGTTCCTGGCCAGCGGATATGCGTACTGCGATATCTGGTAGCCCTTGGGCAGATCAGGATAAAAGTAGTTCTTGCGCTCCCATATGCTCCGCCTTTGAATCTCGAAGTTTAGAGCAAGCGCCGTCTTGAGCGCCATCTCCACCACCTGCCGGTTAGGCACGGGCAGGACTCCGGGAAGTCCGATACAGACCGGGCAAACGCGGGTGTTGGGCGGCGCGCCGAACTCGGTGGAACAGCCGCAGAATATCTTCGACCTTGTAAAAAGCTGGGCGTGAACCTCCAGCCCGATCACAGCTTCGTAATCCATGCTTCCCCTCACAGCCTTTTTATTGCTTCGGCAAAGTCTTTGAAATTGGGGTCTACATATCCTGCTTTACTATACACAACGTCACAAATAATTGCGCATATTTCAACATATGCATATGTGCGAGCGATTTTAATCGCGACTGAAGTCGCTCGCACAGAAATTAAACATGCGCACTTATTTAAGTCGTTATGTATAATATCAACAAGCTCCGCGATCCGGTCTCCTAACTCCGCGCCTGCCAGTGAAGACCCGATCCCGTTTTTCCATAAAGTCTCTTGCATCTTGTCCTTGTAAAAAGTCTGCTTCCCCTTTTTATGTACGTAAGGTATCTCTCCGGGCGGCTCGTTGCCTTCGATGGTTTCCAAGAACGCTCGGGGGTCGGCCAGGTACCAGCGCTCTATGTAAGGATCGGGCAAGGCGTATATAATTCTGTCCTCCGGGTAGCCCGCCTTGCTGGCAGGTTTGCTGAACTTTTTTTTGATTGTTTCTTTGCCCTTGCAGTTGCAATCATGGCCTATAACCAGCGAATGGTAAGGCAAACTAATATCACTGTCTTTTTTCCATTCTTTTAGAAAAGCTCTAAAGCTGTTTATCTCTTTGGACCCGCCGCTTTCGCAGAAAATATCCCCTTCCACTTGGAGGTCGTCGCCGTACTTGTGCTTTAACAATCTTTTTACAAATGCCGTTATAAAGGCCCGGTGGGCAACGTCTTCCAGGAAATAGCCTATCTTGATCTCGTCCGCCATTTGTATCACTCCACCCTGGGAATATCGGAGCGCCTGTCTTTGATCTGGTTCTTGCGGAACAACGGCTTTATCTCTCCCAGAGGCTCGATGGTTGTAACGCCTTCTTCCTTTCGACAGGAAAAAAGGTTTTCGTCGTCGAAAAGCTCGACGAACTCCGGCGAATGAGTATTTACGATGACCTGGCAGCCCTGGTAGCTGGCCAGGTTCTTAAAGGTCTCCGCTATAAGGTGGAGTCGCTCCGGGTGGACGCCGTTCTCCGGCCCTTCGTCTCCTATCAGGGCAGGAGGAGTCAGGGAATGGAATATGGCAAGCATACCCAGTATCTTGAGCGTTCCCTCCGAAATAAGCGCGGAGGAAAAGTCACCCCGGCTCTCCTTTATAACCAGCTCCACCATGGCGTCTCTCTTGTCAAGCTTCACATCGAAATCCTCGATGCCGGGTATAAGCTTTCTCGCCGTCTGCCGGGCACTTCGGAAATTCTTCTCCGACCTGTTTTTCAAAGTGTAAAAGAACCCGGCAAGGTCCTCCCCCCTCTCACCTATGGAGTCCACCTCGCTCTCCGGGACTTTCTCCCGCATGATCTTTCCAGGCTCGAAGTAATAGAACTTCCATCTGGTGAGCTCTTCCTTTAAAGTTTCCATATGAGGATGATGAGGCGGATAAAGGGAAGTAGACAACACGGAACGATCCAGACCAACGTCTTGAAATATGGGATGAGACTGGCTTTCCTTTCTTATCCTTATCTTGTCCTCCACCTTCTCGATAAAAGGATTTCTGGCTCTTTCCTTGCGGGGGGACCTCTTGGTCAAAGCGCAGAGCCTCTCATCAGTGACCCGCGTTGCCCCGGAAGACTGGACCTCAAGTTCAAAAGAGTAACGCAGGTTCCGCTCATTGATCATGACCTTTTTTCCGTCCTGCTTGGCATGATCAAGTCCGGACCTCAGTTCGAAAATTCTGTCCTCCACTGCATTACAGACATCGTCGTTCAGGTTTACGTCCGCTTCGAATCTCATGTAAGACGAGCTCGATGATAAATTCATCTCTTTTCGCCACAAGCTCTCCTTGGCCCGTCCGCGATGCTTTTTAAAAACATCTTTCATGTCCTTTTCAGATCCCACCAGGCTGATAAGTCGCAATGCATCCAGCAGGTTGCTCTTGCCGCTGGTGTTGGGACCGAAAAGCACCATCAACGGTTTCATCTGGAGCTCGAAATCCTTGAAGGACTTATAACCGTCGATTTTAATCCTGGTGATCATTATGCTTACTCTCTTTTTTGCTCACGTGAGCTCCGGTCTTTTTTTATGCCATTCCGTTGCCTGCTCGTAGGCGTGGGCGAGCCTGAAGATGGCCTGTTCGTTGAAGTGTCCGGCGAGGATTTGGAGGCCCGTGGGCAGTCCGTCGTCGGAGAACCCGCAGGGCACGGTCATTCCGGGCAGTCCTGCCAGGTTGCACGACAGGGTGAGGATGTCGAGCATGTACATGGCCAGGGGGTCGTCCATCTTCTCGCCCTGCTTGAAGGGCGGCGTGGGGATGGTGGGGGCCACCAGCACGTCGTAGTCCTGGAAGGCCCGGTCAAAGTCCTGCTTGATAAGGTTCCGCACCCGGCAGGCCTTGAGATAGTACTGGTCGTAGTAGCCCGCGCTCAGGGTATAGGTCCCGATCAGGATGCGCCGCTTGACCTCCGGGCCGAAGCCCCGGTCGCGCGTCTTTTTATACATGTCCATGAGCCCGCCGCCCTCGTGCACGCGCAGGCCGTAGCGGGCGCCGTCATATCGGGCCAGGTTGGCCGAGGCCTCTGCCGGGGCGATTATGTAGTAACAGGCCACGCAGTACTCGGCATGGGGAAGACTGACCTCTCCGATCTCGGCGCCCATGTCCGAAAGCTTTTTCACTGCCTCGCGTACCGCCTTCTCCACGCCCGGGTCCAGCCCGGCAGCAAAGTACTCCTTGGGCAGCCCCACCTTCATGCCCTTGATATCGCGGTTCAAAGACTCGGTATAGTCGGGGACCTCCATGGGCACCGAGGTCGAGTCCATGGGGTCGGGGCCGGCAATGAGCTTCAATAGCAATGCGGAGTCAGCCACGTTCTTGGTGATGGCTCCGACCTGGTCCAGGCTGGATGCAAAGGCGATGACACCGTAGCGGCTCACCCTGCCGTAGGTGGGCTTTATTCCCACCACCCCGCAGCAGGAGGCGGGCTGTCGGATGGAGCCGCCGGTGTCAGTGCCCAGCGAGCCGAGGCAGGAGTCGGTAGCTATTGCCGCGGCATTGGCCCCCGAGCTGCCGCCCGGTATCCGGCTCAAGTTCCACGGGTTGTTGCTGGGCATGAACCCGCTCTTTTCGTTCGAACTGCCCATGGCGAACTCGTCCATGTTGAACTTGCCGAGGACGATGGCTCCCGCGTCCTTTAAGCGGGCCACGGCAGTGGAATCGTAAGGGGGAACGTAGTTCTCCAGTATCCGCGAAGCAGCGGTGGTAGGAAGCCCCTTGGTGAGGAAGATGTCCTTGATACCCAGGGGAACGCCCAGCAAAGGTTTGTCTTCACCGCGTGAACGCGCCCGGTCGGCCTCCTCTGCCGCTGCCAGGGCACCTTCCCGGTTCAGGTGAAGATAGGCGTGGATTTTAGGATCAACCGCATCGATCCGCGAGAGAACCGACTCGACCGCCTCCACCGATCCGGCTTCCCCCCGTCGAATGCGCTCCGCAAGTTGAACAACTCCAAGCTCGTAAAGCTCCATCTTAGGCACCTCTCAGAGACGAAAACAAAGAAACACAAACAAGCTGCCCATCCAGCAAGCGACTCTGGTGCGAGCGGCATAAGCCGCGAGTAAAGTCACTTACATGATATGCCTTATTTTTAATAAGCTTGATATAAAACTATATTCTCCGGATATCTTGCAAGCGCGGCCCCGCCTACTCGATGATCTTGGGGACCTTGAAAAAGCTTTCCTGCGAATCAGGAGCGTTCGCAAGAGCGGTCTCCGAGTCATAAGACTCCCGGACCTCGTCTTCGCGAAAAGCGTTCACTATGTTGATGGCGTGCTGCATGGGCTCGACATTTCCGGTGTCCAGTTCGTTGAGCTTCTCGAAGTATATGAGGATATCGTCGAGCTGGCCGGTGAACTCCTCGGCCTCCCGAGGCTCCAGCGCCAGACGTGCGAGGTGGGCCACGTACTCGACCTCTTCACGGCTGATCTTCATCATGGTCCTCCCAAATACCGAAACAATAAAAGACCGGCTTCAAACCGGCCGTTCTCGATCCCCTACCCGGATGATGTTTAGACTATCATAAGGATATTGAAGCTTCAAGGGCTTTACGAAGCTATGTAAAAACGATTTCTTAATACATGTCGCAAAGACGGGCATTATCATGCTCTGTAAAAGTAATGTGATACGTGCGAGCGACTTCAGTCGGGACATAAATTCGTTCCAGCGCTTCCTCCCGTACCATTATTTCTGCATAAATCAATAAAACCGATCAGGCCCCTCCAGAAAACTCCCGGACCACCTCAGCGCTCGGTGATGTTGGAAAAGCCGGTTTATCTGCTGTTTTTCAGTCTCGCCAAAGACATACTAAAGGCGGGACAAAGAAAAAAAATGTGCTCTGTAATTCCCTGTCCGCCAGACGTACGGAGACTTCGAGAAAAACACGGGGCTTCCGGGCGTCTCTTCAGCTTTACTCTACACCGGGCCTGTGGTACAAAAGAAAGAGTTACCGATCAGTTAAAGAGAGGCTGTTAAAGAGAGGCTGTAAATGAAGTTTTTGTACGTTGGCTGGCGCGCCCGGCTTATGCAGGGCGTTTCCAATATCGTGTATCGCTATTACTGGGTCGTGCTTATCTGCATGGTGCTCTTGTCCGTGTTCGCTTACATATCGGCCACCCATCTTACCCTTAAGCTTAACTTCGTTGACATGCTGGCGGAGGACGACCCTGCAGTGGTCCACTACAAGGACGCGGTGGAGCGTTTCGGCGCGCTTTCGTATCTTTTCGTGGTGGTCGAATCGGATGACCTTGAAAGAAGCAAGGAGTACGCGGACGCGCTTGCCGAGGAGCTTGTCAAGAACCCGGAGTACGTTCCCGCGGTGTTCCACAAGATCGAGGTCACCGATTACATGGAGTACTCGCTCCTCTACCTGGAGCCGGAGCAGACCCGGCTGGTGGCCGACATGGTGGAGAGGAACCGCGAGCCCATCAAAAAGCTGGTCTCCGAGCCCGGTCTTACCGAATCGCTCCAGGGCGTGGACTCCATGCTTTCCTCTTACATCAAAAGCGGCAGGATTCCCGAACTCTCCGGAAGCGGGGCTGATTACGGACTGGTGTTCGACCTGCTCTGCCGGGTGGTGGACATCGGCGAAGATTACATAGTTTCCGGACCGGAGAACCAGACCGAAGAGTTAAAGGACGCTTTCCTGTCCAAGCTTCTAAAGGGGGAGGAGCAAGAGCTTCCCATTGATCTGTCCGAGCCCTACTTCGTGTCCAAAGACGGCAAGAGGCTTCTCATGCTGGTCTCATCCACCGAGCCCGCGGAGAATTTCGAGTGGTGCGCGAAGTACATGGAGTACGTGGAGGGCGTGGTCGACTCGTTGAAAAAGGATTTCCCCGACGTTCCCGAGCCCAAGATGACGGGCAACGCCGCGGTGATGCGCGACGACAACCGGGTGATCCGGAGAGACATGAAGTTCACCACCGGCCTGGCCTTTCTGGGGGTGATGATACTTTTCGCGTTCGCCTTTCGGAACCTGAGTTCGATACTCATGGTGGGCCTTCCCCTGGGCCTGGGCATCCTCTGGTCGGTGGGGGCCGCCTTCTGGACCGTGGGATACCTGACCCCGGTGACCGCCATCTTCGGGGCCATACTCCTGGGGCTGGGCATAGACTACGCCATACTCATCCTCTCCAGGTACACCGAGGAGAGACATGCCGGCCGCTCTATAAAGGAAAGCCTGGACCTTACGCTCACTCAGACGGGCGTAAGCATTCTTACCGGGGCCATAGCCACGGCACTGGCTTTCTTCTCCCTGATATACGCCACCTTCCGGGCGGGCCAGGAGATGGGAATAGTAGCGGGCACGGGCATCATCCTTTTCGTTTTCATGATGACCTTCGGGCTGGGGTCCCTGCTGGTGGCCTGGGACCGGGCCAAGGAGAGCATCGGACCGACGCAGAAGAGGTTTGATCCCCGCATCATGCGCGGCTTCGGAAAGGTCATCCACCGGGGCGCCGTCTACCTTGTAGTCGGTCTTACCATAATAATAATCATACTGGCCAGCCGGCTGCCCGATTACCAGTTCGAGTACAACTACTTGAACCTGGAACCGCAGAACGTGGAGAGCATCCAGCTTGTTCACAAGATTCCCGAGTGGTTCGGCATTGACACCAACTACGGCATGATCATCTCCCACTCGGTGGAAGAAGACCGCAGGCTGGCGGCAGAGCTGCGGTCAAAAGAGACCGTGAACCGGGTGGACGCCATCTCCGATTTTATTCCCGAGAACCAGTCGAAAAAGATCGAGCAGATAAACCGGCTGGAGAAGGCCTTGCAAGGGATATCTCCTCCGCAGAAAGTTCCCGCCAGGGACCCCGAAAAGATACCCCCCATGACCGAAGCGGAGTTCCAGGAGTTCATGAAGTCCCTTAGGACCCTCCGCGGGACTGTGGGCGCTCCCGGCCGGGGGCTGGTGGGCATCTTCTACATGATGTCCGAGATGGGTGAGGCTGAAGACGGCGCCCGCGAGCTTTACAAGGAGCTGGACGGCCTGATCAAGACCCTGGAGAGCACGGACCGGCAGAAGGTCCTCTCCCGGCTGGGCCGTCTCGATTACGAGCTTCGCCGGGAGTTCGTTGACAACTGGGCCAATGTGGAGGACATGGTTTCCGCTGAAGAGGTCACCGTGGACAGTCTCAGCCGGAACCATCCCGAGCTTATCGACCGTTTCCAGGGCGAGCAGGGCAACTTTCTCATTTACGCCTATCCGTCGGTTATCATCTGGGAGGAGCAGAACTTAAAGGCCGTGGTCAGCGACCTTCAAGACGTGGACCCGGATGCCATGGGTGTTGCCGTTCTTTTCGAGCGCATCCTCGCCCAGGTCAAAGAGGACCTGCTTCACGTCTCCCTGATAGCCCTGTCTTTGGTGTTCATCGTTATCCTCATTAACTACCGCGGGTTGTGGCATACGCTGCTTACCCTGGTACCGCTGGGGTGCGGCGCAGTGGCCATGGTGGGAATCATGAACACCGTGGGTCTCAAGTTCAACATCGTCAACGTGGCCATGCTGCCGCTTATCATCGGCATAGGCGTGGACTACGGGGTGTACGTGGTCCACCGATGGATCGGCGAAAAAAAGGGAGACAAGTCCATCACTCCGGTGGTGGAAAGCACCGGCCGCGCGGTCACCCTCTCCGCATTTACCACCATGATCGGGTTCGCGTCCATCATCCCCGCGCAGTGGCGCGGTCTCTCCCTCATGGGGTCCACGCTGACCATGGGAATATGCCTGTGCTGGATCGCTGCAGTGATCTACCTGCCGTCCATACTCAAGATAATCGAGATGATCAAGGCCCGGAAGGACCGGAGCGGATAAGCGACTCCAACCTGCGCGCCGCCCCGTCTTCCTGCCCGTGCTTTTTTGCCCGCGAAAGCGCATGGGACGCAGCCTCCATGTAACCGGACTCGTAAGCGGCAATCCCGTACCACGCCCAGCAGCGCCCGCACTCGGGATAATCCTTCACCAGTATTGACAACTCCTCGCGGGCCCGGCCAATATCCCCCTCTTTCTTCAAAAGTGTGCCCAGGGCGAGCCGGGCCTCTAAATGGGAAGCCTCGAGCTCCAGAGACCGCCGGTACTCTTTTATCGCGCCTGCCGGGGCCCCCTTTATCTTCTCCAGGTACCTGCCGTAGTTGTAATGCGCGGATGCGCTTTTCGGAAACGACTCTACCGCCTCTTCAAGCAACTGCGCCGCTTTTTCGGTCTGCCCCGTCTGGTAAAGCGCCTTGGCCTTGTTGACAAGCGGGTCGGCAACTTGCGGATTCCGCTTGCAGGCGAGCTCGCAGGCGGTGAGGGCCTCGAAAGGGCGCTCCTCTTCGAGGTAGGCGGCACAAAGGTTTGACCACGGTCGGACCTTCGCGGGCGACTTTTGTGCAGAGTCTTTCCATATCCTTTTCTTCGATCCATAGCTCTGATTGCGGGAGTAAGTGAGAACTCCCCCAAACACCAATGCCGCGCACATTAAGGGAAGGGCCTTTTTAAGATTGACGGTGTTCACAAGCCAGAAGACAACCGGCGGTATCACGAACAGTGAAGGCATGTACATGCGGTGGTCGTACTCGAGCTCGACGGGTATGAAAGACGACTCGGGAGCAAGGGAAACCAAAAACCCCAGAAGCAGAACTCCCGCGAGCTTGCCGCGGCGGATAGCCTCGACCCCTGCAGCAAAGGCTGCCAGGATAAGGACAACCGCGGGCAGGGTTGTTACAGGCCGGAGAAGCGAAACGGACAGTTGCGGGTCGTGGTCAAGCGCCATGCGCACAGGATGCGGAAAGGCCATGGTTCCCAGGTAGCCGGCTATGATCCGGGTCTCGGTAAGCATCCTTTGAAACGGGCCATAGTCAAGATGCTCATATCCTCCCACGTACGCGGACCAGAGACCGGTAGATAAAAGCGCGGCCCCCGCAATAAGGGCAAGTACGGCGACAACGGACCCCGTTGCAACAAGGGCGATACGGCCCGCTTCAGGGTCGTCCCGCCTTATGAGCATTAACTCGTAGAGAAAGCAAACCACGGGCAAGGCTATTGCTATCTCCTTGCTCCCTCCGGCCACAAGCAAAGAAAACAGCGTAATAACAAAAAAAGCGGCCTTTTTGCGAGAGCCCGCCGACTCTCTGGCCAGGACATAGAAAAGGAAAGCAATAAGAGAGAAACAGACCGCCATCAAGGTCTGCCTCTGCACGATGTACGTCACCGCCTGGGTGTGGGCCGGATGTAGCGACCAGGCGAGTGCTGCTAAAAGGGGTGGGTAGAACAAATGACCGGCTTTGTTGTCGTTCCCGAACTTCCGGGCCAGGAAGGCGGCCAGGAGGTAGAGGCAGAAGGCAGCGATGGCGTGGAGGGCCATGTTCTCCGCGTGCATCAGGGTTTTGTTCAAGCGGTGTAAATAATAATCGAGAGCAAAGGTAAAGTTGGCCACCGGCCGGAGCTGGAACTTGTCCTGGACCATGGCTTTCTTGATGCCTGTAACAGATAGGCCGGTCATCCGGATGTAGGTGTTTTCGGTTATGTTGCGCTGATCGTCGTACAGAAAGGGCGCTTGCAAAGCAGGCAGATAAACGGCCGCAACAAGGGTCGCGATGATAACGGCTGCCCCGGCATGGTGTCTGAAGCCGCTGGGCAGAAGACGCCGGTCGTCGGGCGTCAGTTCTCTGGCATGAGTCTTTCCCACCAGTCCTCTTCAGGCTCGGGTTTGCACTCGGATGGAGGGTATGGTTTCCCCTTGGTCGTAATTAACGCGGACTCGATTGCGGCGAGCGCGGCGTCTGCGTCGTTCTCGATCCAGTTGTCTGCGTCGTAAGGGTTCATGATCCAGAACATAAAGGGCCGGTTGACCAGGGCATAGGTAAAGTTATGGCTTATTGTTCCGTGCTCGACGGTGGCGGAGAGCACTCCGTGGTTAATGTAGAGGAAGTCGTCCATGTCGCCCAGGGTGGGATACCACCTGTAGCTCTGCTGGACCTTGTAGTCCCACTCGGGCTGCTTGTGAACAAAGGCGATCCCCATCTTTCTGAGCTGCCGCCGGTGGGGAGCGGACCTGTTGTCGAAGCAGTACGGATAGAGGAACTTGCCGGCCACGCTGTGAAGGTTTAGCGCGGCGTAGAAGTTGTGCTCCGAGGCAAGCTCGGCAATGGCCCGGGTCTCCGGTTCGGAGAGCGGCTTCTCTCCCATGTAGTAGTTGGAGTCCGGGTCTTTGCTGCCTGCCAGGGGATGCCTGCTTTTTGCGCCCGGCGCAAGCGGGAAGTTGCGGTTCAGGTCCACACCGTTGGCGTTCTTTCTGATGCCGATGTCTCCCCCCTTGCCGCGGGTGGAGATCACGCGGTGATAGCCGTCCGGGTTCAAAAGCGGAACTATGTAAAAGTCGGTCCGGTCAACAAGCGCTGTGATCCAGGGATCGTCCCCCTCGTCCTCCAATAAGCGGCGGCAGACCTCGATCGCCACCCGCGAAGAGATGACCTCGCCGGCGTGGATGTTGCCCGTAATAAGGGCCTCCGGACGGGACTTGCCGTCCTGCCTGCCGATATGGAGCATGTATAAGGGACGGCCTTCAACGCTTTGGCCGATGATCTCCAACCCGGCAAGCGACGGATGATTCTCGGCAAACTGCTTGATCTCGTAAAATGCAGTGGAAAGCGGTGGATAGGGACCCAGCCGGCCTTGGCCGCTGTCTTGTGCAAAAAGCGGCGGCGGTGTCCCTGCAAAGGCCAAGACTATTACAACCGGAACAAGACGCAAAAGAAAATGGTTATAACACCTATTTTTTCTCTTTTCCCTCATCGGTCCCCTTCTTCTTCTGCTTTTTTTTCGTGCTCCCGCCTTTGTCCGACTTGTTTTTACTTTGCTTGGGCTTTTCTTTTTGCGCCTTGTCTTTTTTGTCTTCCTTCGGCTTTAGATCATCCCGGGTTACCACCTTTTGCGGAGGTCTTCTGAAGACCATGATCCATCCTGCAACTGCCGTCAGGAAAAGGAGTGCGCTCAAAAACTGGGAGGTCGACATAAAGAAGTCGTCTCCGCGATAAATGAATCCCCTGACCACGTCTCCGCGAACGAACTCCTGTGAAAAGCGCGCCGCCGGATACAGGGTGAGCCAGAGCAGTGCGGGCACGCCCCTTCTAACTCCTTTCCTTATTGTTGCGTAAATCACTCCTGCGATGATCACGCCGTATAAGAAGGCGTAAAGGGGCGCGGGATGGACCCATCCTTGCGGCACGTTCACCGCGTCCTGGGGATAGTTTATGGCCCACCACGGCACGCTTTGTTTGAGCATTGCTGCGAGGTCGGCCTCGAGTCCGGCTGCCACTCCGAGCTGGGTGGGCACGGACACGTCCACCGGCGCTCCGTAACAGCATCCTCCCATCAGGCATCCCCACCTGCCGATGGCCAGCCCCAGTGCCACGGGTGCGGCAGCGGTGTCCAACACCTGCACCACGGGTATGCCGCGGCGGCGCGCGTACCACCAGATGATGCCCAGGTCAAGAACAACTCCGCCGTACCACACCAGGCCGCCGTTCCGGCAGTTCATGACGTTAAAGAGTGCGCTGAAAAGCCCTTCCCGCTCTACCAGTTGGAGGAAGTACTCGTACTCCACGATGTTGTATAACAGCTTGGCTCCCAGAAGACCGCCGAGGATAAGGAGGATGTAAAGGTCCATGTAGAAGTCCGCGTCTTCGTTCCTGAGCCTGGCGATATGGTACATGAGGAAGAAAGCCACGAGGAAACCCAGGGCCATGATGGGCCCGTAGGTGTAAATCGTGAAATCGGTATACGGAATTTTAAACAGTTCCTGGTGCATGTCACCTCCAAATCAAGCGTATTACTTAAGCGGCTTCCGCTTTCTTGCGCTTTATCAGGGTCTCCAGGGCGGCGGGTATCTGATAGGCGAGAATCTGGACCTCGGGTGCGTTTACCGGTACGAACTCGCCTTCCCCGTTGTCCCCGTAGAGCATGTAGACCACCTTTTCATTGACCACCACCGGCATGATGAAGGCGTTGTTGGGTGTCTGGCCTCCCAATATCTTTAAAAACCTCTGGTTCACCGGCGCCGGCGGAAGAGGGCCCAGGAAAAAGCTCATGGTGTTGGTTACCAGTTGGAACACGCTGGTCTCCGTAAGAGGAAGCATTATGGACTCGGCCATCTTGGTGTTGATGCCGGGGCCGCGACCGTCCCACCCGTACAGGGTTTCTCCCCTGACAGTGAAAAGCAAAGACCTTTTGAAAAAGCCCTGCGCAAAGCCCAGCACAATACGGGAGATGTCGTTGCGGTCGTTCACCTCGGTCAGTATCTTGTGGCGGGCCTCCTCCAGCGAAAGCTCGACGTACTCCTCTGCTTCTACTTCCTGCTCCTCTCCTTCCAGGTCCCCCTCCTCCGGAACAAAGCTTTCCAGCTCGTCCGCAGTGGCCATCTCTTCCGGGCTGAGCTCCAGTATCTCGTAGGACGCCTGCTCCGTCTTCACTTCGTCTACCGTCTCCGCAGAAGCCTCCATGGCTTCCAACTCGTCAAGCACGTCCTCTGCAGGCTTGGCCTCGGCCCTGTCTTCCTCCGGAGAGGGAGCACTCTCCATCTCGGCGGGAGACGGCTGCTCCTCAACCGTTGTCAGCTCTTCAGGTTCCACCACTTCTTTGGGGACATCTTCTGCGGCAGGGGCCGCGGGTGCAGGCTCAACAGGTTTTGCCGCGGGTATCTGCTCGCCCGGCAGATACACCTCCAGGTTCAAGGAGGGGCCATAACTTCGGAACTCCTCCATGACCTCTTCAAGCCATTCCACGGAAGCGTTGGCCTCGATGATCATCCAGTTGGCAAGATAGTTAAGACTGAGCTGCCTGGAGGTGAGCTGGCTTTTTACAAAGACCTTGAGAAACTCCTGGAGTGTCTCCTTGTCAAGGTACTGTTGTACCCCCCTTTTCATGAGCAGGCTGTAAAGACCCTGGGCGACCTTGCGGTACTGTTCCGGGCTGCCTGCAGGAGGGGCCTTGGCCGCCGGTTCCGGCGGCGGCGCTTGCGTCTCCGGCTGAGTCTGTTCTATCGCGGGTTTCAACGGTTCGGGCCCGGGTTTCTCTTGAGCCGTTTGTTCCGGTTCGGGCCCGGCAGGAGTTTCAGAGCCCTGTTCGGCGTATTGCCCGTCGGTGATTTTCTGGAACTCTTCGTCGCTCATCAGGTCCTGGCTTCTGTCGAAGTCGATCTTTTCGTGGATTTCTTCGCGCTCTTTTTGCTTTCTGTCTGCGACCGCCGGGCGCGGCGAAGCTTCGGGCCTGGCCTTTTCCGGAGCGGAAACCTGGTACTTCATGGCCAGGTTGATGTAGCGGAGTTCTCTGCCTATTTTGTAAAACCGGGTCAGAAGGTCGAAGACCCTTATCTCGGGCAGCACCAGGGGGTTTACTTTCTTCTGGGTGGCAAAGCTTATTTCCTGGATGGCTTCCAGGTCGCCGGGGTCGGCCATGACCACGTAGAGGGCTTTGCCGTCGATCTTGACGGGAAAGGACTCAGTTGACTTGGCCAGCTTCTGGGTAAAAATCTTTAGCACGTCGGGCTTGATCCGGTTCAGGGACCGCCAGGCCACTGTGGGGACCCCGTGCTTTTTGGCCAGGTACTTGGTCAGGGTCTGCTCGTCAATATACTCCATCTCGACGAGATTGGTGCCCAGTCTTCCCCCGAATATGACCTGGTTCTGAATCCCTTCTTCCAATTGCTTTTTGGTGATGACCTTGTCATTTACCAGCATCTCGCCCAAAAGTGGCATAGGTAAGCGTCCCTCCGAACCCGAACTTCTCCTCCAAGTAATAACACCACCACCTCCAAAAAGCAACCAATGGCCGCTCTCTCAATACTTCAGTCTCCAACCTGATCCCCGCCGACTTTGATATGGCCGGGCCCCTGGTCTATGATGAGAATCATGAACCCTTTGTATCACGTGGCCGCAGGCTCGTTTTTGGCCAACGCGAAGGACTTCAACCTTCGCGAGCGAAAGCTCATCATGTTCGCCGCACTTTCCACCGACGTCGACTTCCTGCCCAGCATGGTAAATCCGGACCTGGAGACCCTCCACCACACCTTCAGCCACAATATCTTCTGGGCCCTCGGCATAGGCGTAATCCTCTCCCTTATCAACCGGGGACGATACCTCACCATGTTCCTGTTTTGCGCGGTTTCCTCTTTCGTGCAGGTGATACTGGACAATCTCACCAATGACGTAAGCTGGAAAATCATGTACTTCTGGCCCGCCTGGAAGATGGACTTCGCGCTGGGAAACTACATCGGGTGGGAATATATCAATGTCTTTATCAAGTATGGCGTTCAGGGCGTTTTCATGGCGGCCATTCTCGCCGGGGTAGTGTACCTGTATCTCCGCAAGGGAAGGACCTTTATCGAGCTGGCGTCTTGGCGGCTCGACCGGCTGCTTACAGACTTCATAGCCGCGGGCTTTTCCGGTCGGCGTTGCGCGGTTTGCGGCGCCCGCGCCTTTTTCCGGGACTCGGAAGACGAGGAGTACTTGTGCGGCAGACACGTGCGCATACTTCGCAACTTTTCCGTGGAGAAAAAGCCGGGGACCGGCAGTGAAGACGAACAAGGCAAAGGGAAAGAGCCGAGGGGCCCATGATCGACGTTCACTGCCACATACTTCCCGGCGTGGACGACGGCGCCGGTGACCTCGAAGAATCCGCTCGGATGGGAAAGCTGCTTGCCGAGCATGGCTTCGAGAAGATCATATCCACGCCTCACGTCATCGACCAGGACGGGTCACGGCTGACAAGCGAAGTCATTCACCGGAACGCGCGCGAGCTTTCCGACTTCTACTCCGAAGAGGGCATACCCCTCGAGGTCGTATCCGGGGCGGAGTATTACATGGACCGGGCTCTGTGTGACCTGCTGCGGTTTTTCCATCCCCTTTGCACCCTGGGGGATTCCAATTACCTTCTTCTCGAGCTGCCTGTCATCAACTGGCCCCCCTACGTGGGGGAGAGGTCGTGGCCGGACCTGTTGGAGGACAAGGAGATGAGAGACGTCCTTCCCTTTCTCCGGCCGGTGATCGCCCACCCGGAGCGGTACCTTGCAGTGCAGCGCTCTCCCCGTATTCTGAAGGGGCTGCGCCAGAGCGGACACTTGTTTCAGGCCAACCTGGAGAGCATAACGGGGCTCGCGGGAAAGCAGACTTTCAAGGTGATAAAGAAAATGGCCAAGGAAGGACTCATCGACCTGGTGGGCACTGACGGCCATTCCTCGGCCGGGCTTTCCGAGCTGCTGCCCGGTTTTCGGAAAAAGGCGGAGAAGCTGCTCGGCAAGCGCGCCGGCAAGGTGCTTTACGAAAACCCGGTGCTGGTACTTGAAAACAAGGTGATCGAGCCGGACGATTAAGGTCCGGCAAAACAAGAACGAAAGGGGGTGTGCGGTTGCGGATACTGGTAACTGGCGGCGCGGGCTTCATAGGCTCTCACGTTGCCGAGGCTTTTCTAAATGAGGGCCACCAGGTTCTGGCGGTGGACAATCTTTTACGCGGCAGAAAGGAGAACCTTCCCGCCGGCATCTCGCTCAAGGAAGTTGACATACGCGACCGGGACGCCCTTGATCGCGTGTTTGAAGATTTCAAGCCCGGGCTTGTAAACCATCACGCCGCCCAGGTCAGCGTCCGCGACTCGGTGGAGGACCCGGTTTTCGACGCTGACGTGAATATCATGGGCAGTCTTAATCTCCTGGAAAGCTGTATAAAGCATGAGACCGGTCGTTTTGTTTTCGCAGGCACCGGCGGCGCGGTTTACGGCGAGCAGGAGACGTTTCCGGCGGCAGAGACACATCCCGAGAAGCCGCTTTCACCTTACGCCGTTTCCAAGCTGGCCACGGAGAGATACCTTTACTTTTACGAAAAGACCCACGGCCTGCGCTGGGTATCGCTTCGCTACGCCAACGTCTACGGTCCCCGCCAGGACCCGTTCGGGGAGGCCGGCGTGGTGGCCATCTTCTGCCAGAAGATGCAGAGGGGAGAAAAGCCGGTAATAAACGGCGACGGCTTACAGACGCGGGACTTCGTATATGTGGAAGACGTGGCCCGGGCCAACGTGGCCTCCCTTTACTCCAACTTTATAGGTACGGTCAACATAGGCACCGGCAAAGAGACGGACATAAACGGCATCTTCCGCATACTCGCCGATCTCACCGCCTCTGACGCGGAGGAGACTCACGGTCCCCCCAAGCCGGGCGAACAGAGGCGGAGCGTACTTGCCCCCGCCCTTGCCGAAAAGGTCCTCTTATGGGAGCCCGCCGTGTCTCTCCACGAAGGACTGGAGAAGACGGTGGCTTTTTTCAAAGGAAAAAAGTTATAACACATGAAAGGTCCGCTTAAAGACCGCACTCCGGGAAAAAAAGGACAGACCAGTGCTTGTTGGAATCTCCGTTTTTGGACTGCACAAGCTTGCTTGCGCTTTCATATCTCCACGGCGGCACGGAAGGAGGAAGATGCCATGGTTTCATCAGCAGGGACTGAAGTATCTCCCGGATTCTATGGAGCAGCCAAATACTATAGACTGCAACGCGAGCACGGATCGGACGGCTTAAACGGCAATATGTTGCCCGCTCTTCAACCTTTTATCTCCGGTACCAGGAGAAGCGGCCCGATGAGACCGGACTCGAAAGGCTCCCACAAACCCGCGTAAAACGGCAGGTAGTTAACGTTCACGAAGTTAATATCACGGAACTTCTTCCACTTTTTCAGGTGCCGGTCGAGGTATATGATCCGGTTGGCGGAAAGATTGGTGACCTCGATTGCCAGATGGTTGATACCGGGATGCAGGTACTTGCCCGCCCGAAGCTTGTAAGGCGGGCTGAAAACCACGCCCGCCTCTTCGCCGTTTATGAACACTCGGGCGCTTTCATGGACTTCACCCAGCTTCAGGCACCAGTCGCGCACCATAGCGTCGGCAGGAACGTGGAAATCCGTTGAGTAACGAGCGGTGCCCGAGAAGTACTTGTAATCGCTTCCCTGCCTGCGGGTCCAGGACTCAAGCGAGCTTGTGTTGTAGCTCTCCGGAAGTTCAGGACCTCCGGCGATGAACTCGACGTGCCAGGGGCCCTCGATTGATATGCTCTCTACTGCCGGACCGCAATATTTCCACGGCCTCACCACCGGTTCCTTGTTGGTGAACGTTTTCACAACCAGTGAGCGACCGGGATCGAGCTCGAGATATATCCTTGTCCTTCCGTCCCCACTTGAATCCAGCGGGGCAAGGCCCCTCTTTTTATGCATAGTGTCGAAGATTATGGCGGAGCGGACGGTTGTTCCCAGCTCGATCCACTCCTCGACTTTACGCGGTCCCAGGTTGGCCGTGAAGTAGTAACAGCCCTGCCGGTGCGACCGCCTGATAAAGGAAAGACCATGATCAACCATGGTTTCCCTTTCCACACCTGCTGCGTGGAGCATGGCTTCCATGTTTTTGCCGTACATGACGCTGTCCTCTTCCAACTGCTCGACTGCTTTGCGGAGAAGCCGCCTGCGTTTTTCAAGTCGCCGGAGCCCGGGCACATCCGCGGGAAGCTCATCAAGATATATGATGGAGGCGCCCTCTCTGGAGAGCCGGCTCAGGTTCTGCTGGGTCTCGACCGGCATGTAACGCAGCCGCGGCACAACTATTGCCTTGTACGTTGCGCCCCCTTGCGATCTAATGAGCCCGTCAAAGGTGAGTTCCGCGATCATCCGGTCGGAGACGTAATCAAAGCTGTAGCCTTTCTCCAGCAGTCGGCGGGCGGTCTGTCCAAAGGGAGTTGCGTGAAGCCAGGTAGAAGCCTTGTGAACGGAGAAGAGCTTGACCCTGCTTTGTTTGGCTTCATACAGCTCGACTGCCGCGCTTTGCACAGTATCGGCGAACTCGGCCGGCCTGCCCTGGACAAGGTGCTTCCAGGCTTCGGCCATGTTTTCGTTGAACCTGTCCGAGGGGTCTTTTTCATACACTCCGCTCCACAGGTCGTGGACGGGCCAGTAGAGCAGTACGTCGTTGTCGGACGCGCCTGCCTGGAGAAACGCCTGGGTCCGGGCGATATATGCATTCAATGCGGGCAGGTCTCGAAACCACGGATTTGTCGGCCCGAAGTTGGTGGAGGCGTAGAACAGCCACCCCGGCCATTGTTCACAGGTCGGCGAGTAGGTTATGCCGTGAAAGAAGATATGATTGACTCCTCCCATCCAGAGCTTGTCTATCTCCGGTTTAACCTGGGCGAGAGATATGGTGAAATGCTCGTTAAGCCAGGTGCATGACTCGGATGAGGCAAGTCTTTTGCCGCCCACGTGGGCCGCGCTTGACGCGAACTTCATGACCAGGATATCGGGCTTTCCCTGGTGGCCGGGCAGTTCTTGGTAATAGTCTATGCCGGGGATGTTGAAACGGCTCGGTCCGAAGACCTCGGTCTCGGGCACGTCGGCAGCGGCATAGAGGTCGAGCAGGTTACCGGGAGATCCGTGTGCCTGGTTGCGGGTTATCGCTCCTTGTTCATGCGCCCACTCTGTCCAGGGGCGGGTGAAATCTTCCAGCAAAAGATCGGAGATCGTCTCGCGATAATCGCACATGACGCGGGAGACATACTCGTCGCCTCCCTTGTCGTCCAGGGCTGCCAGGTGTTCGCGGAGATCGTAGCCCCGGCGGTGCTTGAACTCCTCGAACATGTCCCGCGTCCAGTCCGCGCCGTAGACCTCGAAGGAATCGTTGTAAAACGAGCGCGGTCGTACCGCGGTTTTTAAAAAGGCATTGTCGAAGCGGGAAAGATACGCCTGCAGGGCTTCTTCGGAGTAGTAGTCCATGACGGGGCCGTGGCCGCCGGGTGCGGCACGCTTTACCTGTTGGCCGGTTTCTTTTGCTTTGGCTTCATATTTGTCTGCGCTCTTTTCAAGATGCACGGTCTTGGCGGCGTGTTCGGCTTTTATCTGCGGCCCGCCGAACGGCCAGCCAGTGCCTGTGGAAATATCCACCCTCATACCCAGGCGGCGGGCCTCCTTGGTGGTGAACTCGAACATCTTCATCCAGCGGCGCGACAGGTAGTTGATGTACATGTGCTCATACCCCTTCACTCCATAAACGGGTATGATATGCACTCCTCCCAGACCCGCCCGGTCGAGCATCTCCAGGTTTTTCCTGATCTCCTCTTTCTCGACGGCGCTGCCCATCCACCACCAGTAAGTCCAGGGCCTTGTTTCCCCGGTTATCTCCGGCCATGCTGTTGCAAAGTCTGCTTCTTCTTTACAGGCCGCGGTTGGAGACGATGCCGCAAACAAGATGCAGGAAATGATTAACAGCCCTGTAAGCGGCAAGCTTTTGTGAATAAGGCTCATAACGATCCGCCAAGGTTATTTTTAGGGATGGGCACGAAAAAATAAAGACCGCCCGGCAGAGGCGTCCTTCTATTCAAAGGAGATTCTCAGCCCCCTGTGATGGATATGGACCGGGCAAGAGGGTATCAGGCTTCCCCTCCCACGGGGTCGGTTGCGGGGACCACCGGCTTGACTTCGGACTTCTTTTTCTTGTCCTTTTTGTGTTCTTCCTTCTGCTTGATCCTGTCGTCTTCCAGTTTTATGGGAGGGAGCTCTTCGCCTTTCATGATGAGCTTGATCTCGCCGGCGTCCAGGGACTCGCGTTCGAGAAGCGCATGGGCCATGATCTCGAGCTTGTCGCGGTTATTGGTCAACAGGTCCACAGCCCGCTCATAAGCCTTGCTCACGATTTTTTTTATCTCGGTGTCTATCTTCTCCGCGGTCTTTTCGCTGTAGGATTTTTTGGATGCCAGCTCCTTGCCGAGAAATATCTCTTCATCCTTTTCGCCAAAGGTGACAGGGCCCATCTCTTCGCTCATTCCCCACTCGCAGACCATCTTCCGGGCGAGCTCGGTGGCCCTTTCCAGGTCGTTGCCTGATCCGGACGTGCGGGTGGAAAGTGATATCTCCTCTGCCGCACGGCCGCCTAGCAGCATGACCATGTCGTTCTCCGCCTTTTCCTTGGATATGGTGTACTTGTCCTCGTTGGGAAGCTGCTGGGTCACTCCCAGCGCCCTCCCCCGGGGAATAATGGTGACCTTGTGGACCGGATCGCTGCCCGGCACCAGGAAGGCTGCCATGGCATGACCGCTTTCGTGGTAAGCGGTGACCCTTTTTTCCTCCTCGCTTATCACCATGCTCCGGCGCTCGGTGCCCATCATGACCTTGTCCTTGGCAAACTCGAAATCGAGCTGGTCCACGTAGTCCTTGTTGCGGCGGGCGGCGATGAGCGCGGCCTCGTTGACCAGGTTCTCGAGGTCGGCGCCGGAAAAACCGGGGGTCCCCTTGGCGATGTCCTCCAGGTTGGTGTCGTCAGCCAGGGTCACCTTATTGGCATGGACCTTGAGGATATCGAACCTGCCTTTTACGTCGGGCCGGGGAACAACCACCTGCCGGTCGAACCTGCCCGGCCGCAACAGGGCGGGGTCGAGCACGTCGGGACGGTTGGTCGCCGCCACAATGATGACGCCCTCGTTGGTCTCAAACCCGTCCATTTCCACCAGGAGTTGGTTCAAGGTCTGCTCCCGCTCGTCGTGTCCGCCGCCTACTCCGGCGCCGCGGTGCCTGCCTACTGCGTCCAACTCGTCAATAAAGATGATGCAGGGCGCGTTCTTCTTGCCCTGCATGAACAGGTCCCGGACGCGGGACGCTCCCACGCCCACGAACATCTCCACGAAGTCGGAGCCGGAGATGGACAGGAAAGGAACGCCCGCTTCCCCGGCTATGGCCCGGCCCACCAGGGTCTTGCCCGTGCCCGGCGCGCCCACCAGCAGCATCCCCTTGGGTATCCGACCGCCCAGCTTGGTGAACTTGCGGGGGTCCTTTAAAAACTCGATGATCTCCTGAAGCTCTTCTTTGACCTCGACTATGCCGGCCACGTCGTCAAAGGTGACCTTCTGCTGCCCCTCGTTGAAAAGCTTGGCCCGGCTCTTGCCGAAGCTCATGGCCTTGCCGCCCGAACTCTGCATCTGACGGATGAAAAATATCATGAAAAAGACCAGAAGCAGGATGGGAAGATACGTGAAAAGAACCTGCATTATCGCAGATTCCTTGTCCTCTTTGTACTCGACCTCGACCCCGTTCTCCTTGAGAAGATTGAACATCTCCACGTCAACAGGACCGTAGGTCTTGAAGGAACCGTCGGCCTTGATGTACTCCCCGGATATCTCCTCGCCTTTAACGGTTATCGAAGCGACCTCGCCGTCTTCAACCAGCCCTATGAACTTGCTGTACTTGATAGAGTCGGCTTTCTCTTTGTCCTGGTTTACAAACCAGAATATAGAGATGAAAACTGCGAATATGAGTACCCAAACAAAAAGGGTTTTTCCTATATTGCCCAAAACAGTCGTCTCCCTTATTGACCGTATTATAAGATAAAATCTTCCGGCTGAGAACCGCCTTAACCGGACCTTGCATTACTGTTTCTGACTTGTTTAATTTATAATAGCATCACCGGAGAGTATCTTCAATCAACAGGGAAAAAACGCAGCCCCGAAGATTCGGGAGGGTGTTTTGGCGGTTAGAGTTTGGGGGCCGGTTGGACGCTGGTTTTGATGTTTCGAGTCGATAGGGGAGTAATGCCCTTTTGGCGGCGGTTATAAAGGCAGGGTATTTTGAGGGGGTTCGGCACGGAACATGGGTCAGGAGCTGGAATGAAAGGCAGCCCCGGTCTTTACAAGTCCGACGGAAAACGGTTATAATCTTGTAGAAAAGCCACACAGGAGAAAGGCAGGGAAGTATGAAACACACATGGAGATTGCCTTTTCTTTTCCTGGTCGGAGTGTTGTGCATGGTGACGCCGGCCTGCGAAAAGGAGGGCACAAACGATGGTCCCGGTTGGACAAACACAGGCTCGGGGGATAAAAGGCCGGCAAAAAAGAAGCGGGCACCCCGAGGCATGGCCAGGATACCCTCCGGATGCTTCATGATGGGAGATCATTTCAATGAAGGTAAAAAGGACGAGCTACCGGTTCACAAGGTGTGCTTTTCGGAGGACTTTTTCATGGACCTCCATGAGGTGACCAACGCTGAGTACGGAGAATGTCTGGACGCCGGCAAGTGTTCTCCTCCCCAGGAAGAGAGCAGCCACACCAGGAAATCATATTTTAGGGACGCGGCCTATGGCGACTATCCGGTGATCTACGTCGACTGGAAGCAGGCCCGCAACTACTGCGAGTTTGCCGGCAAGCGCCTTCCTACCGAGGCGGAGTGGGAATATGCGGCCAGGGGAGGTCTTTCCGGCAAGCGATATCCGTGTGGAAACTCCATCAGTAAAAATGACGCCAATTATTACCACGCCGAGCAAGACCCCCAAGACACATCGCAGGCGGGGAAGTATCCGCCAAACGGCTACGGTCTTTTCGATATGGGAGGCAACGTGGGAGAGTGGACCGCGGACTGGTATGGTCCCGACTATTATAAGCTTTGTGCGGACAATAAAACCGCAAACAACCCGAAAGGCCCCGACTCTGGAGACTGGCGCGTTTTAAGGGGAGGAAGCTGGGACTACAAGGACGACCTTCGAACGGCCGCCCGGGACCACATGTTCTCCTCCATGGAAACCGACAACTACGGCTTCCGGTGCGCCCGCTCCGCGCCGAAATGAGCAAGGAGCCTTGCTGTAAACGAGGATGATTCTCTTGCAGCCTGCATGAAGTGGTGCCACAGGGCATGAACGTGTTCCGTCGGCCGGCATTATTCTGATATTTTCTCTTGGCGGGCTTTAATGAACCTTGCCAGGGCTTCGGCAGTGATCTCATGTCCTTTCTGGTTGGGATGCCCGTCAGTGGGATGGACCCACAGGCTGTAGCCGTCCCTTCCCTTATAGGCCTCGAAAAGGTCAAGCACCATGATATCGTTTTTCCTGCATATCTTTTTAACCATGGCGTGCTGCTCCAGGAAAGGATGGGAGTCGTCAAGCCTCATCAACACCGGATGAATCGCCACCAGCGGCACTATATCGTTTTCACGGCACAGCGCGGCGAACTCCTCCAGCGCCTTTTCCATGTTCACAAAGTGCTTATTGCCTTTTTTGTAAAACCTCTGGTAGAACTCGATTACCCGCTTCTCACCCTTGCTTTCGTCGATCCTGCCGACGATCAGGTCGGCGAGGTAACTGTATTGCCTCAATTTCTTCATGCTCTTGTTGCCGCCCATAAAGGTCATCACTCCTCTGCCGAAGCGGGGGTCGATGTCGTTGATATAAAAAAGGATGGCCGCCATGTCGGGCTTGAAATCCAGGACCGTCTCTCTGAAAAGATTCACCTCGTTGACAAGGGAGTAACCGGGAAGGCCGAAGTTATAGACCTCGAACTCGGTGTCAAGCTCCCCGCTGGTGTTCAGCTTCGTTTGTAGAATCTCGGTGAACCTGTCTTCTCTTTTGACACCCTGTCCCCAGCACAGGGAATCCCCCAGAAAAGCTATCCGGAATCCACCGGTTTTTGACTTTTGATAATCCTTTCCACGAAAACCTCGGTTGTTAATCCGGTAACGGAGGCCGTCGTTTTTGTAATCGAAGTACCCGCGGGGGTTATTGATCCAATGCTCAGAGAGCACCTGGTCCGGTTTGAAGATGTAAAGCACTCCTTCCGGCGTGTCCTTTGCAAGTACGGGTTGACTGCCCCATCCGCCGGACCTGCCTTTCATGACCCGCGGGCAATAGCCGGTGACCCTGAGCGCTAGCTCGGCCGCCAGAAGCGCGATGATAGTACTGCAAATAATCAGCAAAAATCGGAAAGCGAGTCTTCGCGTGCACATTTTTTCCATTATCTCTGTTACCCTTAATGTGTTTTATTGAAGTATAATTGCATCAAAGCCGCACGCCAGTCAAAGAGCCCGTTCCCTGTTCCCGTGGGAAGAGGCCGCTTTGCCGATCATATCCGGCGACCCGGGCTGACGGAAACAACCGGTCTTGCAGACGCGATTGCGACGTGATATGGGAAAACTTACGGGACGCGCGGGCTGCGGGTCCGGCCCGGTCAAAGACAAGGGGAGGCTCTATGTTCGCGGGCTACGGTTTTCAAGAGACAATACCCGAAAAGCGCTATACCAAGGAGTCCTCCGGACGGAAGCTTATGGCGGAGCTTTTGTTGACCGACTCCGAGATCGGCCCCTACCTGGAGCTTTTGAACCGCATCTGGGGGTTCACGGCAAAAGAGGAGATACCTCTTCACGAGGCAGTGGTGACGGCCAAGACGGGTGGTCTCATCCTGGGCATTGAGGTTGACGGCGCGCGCGCGGGCGTGGTTTACGTGATGCCCGCTTTCACTCCGGAATGGGGATACCACCACCACTCGAACTTCATGGGTTTTCTTCCGGAGTACCGCTCTCTGGGCCTGGGCATGGAGGCCAAGCGGGCGCATGCCCTTTTTGCTGCCCGCCACGGGGTGGAGCTGATAACCTGGACCTTTGATCCCTTGCAGGCGGCAAACGCCAACCTGAACTTCCGCAAGCTGGGAGCAGTCTGCCGGCATTATCTTCCGGACCTCTACGGCAGCATGGGAGGAAGCTTTGATCCGGGCCTTCCCACCGACCGCCTACTCCTGGAATGGAGACCGGAGAGCCCAAGGGTAAAAGAACGCCTTCAGGGCAAGATACCTTCCCCCGACGAATTGGAGGCGGTTTACGCTGGTGATACAATAGTCACTATCTACGAGGAATCTCCACAGCCGGACGGTTCCGGACCTCTGCTGGTCCGGATTCCGGAGGGAGTCCACGAGCTGGCGGCGCGGGATTACCATGAAGCCAACTCCCGCCTGCTTCGGCTGAGAGGTCTTATGTCCGGTCTTTTCGGCCAGGGATACGCCGTTACCGCCATGATGCCCCGGCGGGGGCCGGACAGGGCCAACTATTACATTCTGGAAAAGGAGGACGTTTAATGAAGATAGAGAGGGCGGATGCCTGTTCTATCAAGATGCCTTTAAAGAATGCTTTCGAGACCAGCTACGGCAGGCAGACGGAGCGTGAGGTTGTGCTTGTAAAGCTCATGTCCGAAGGTCTTGCGGGCTGGGGCGAAGCCGCGGTTTGCGAGTATCCGGATTATTGCGGGGAGACGCCTCCCATATGCCTGCTGGCGTTGGAGAAATACTTTTTCCCGCTGATTGCGGGTCAGGAGTTCGAGTCCCCCCGGGAGTTCCTTTCCGCGCTGGAGGCGATCAAGGGGTTCCCCTTCACCACCACCGGGCTGGAGACCGCTTTCATTGATCTTTACTGCCGGAGCAGGAACATTCCGGTTTACGAGTGGCTGGACGGAAGCCGGACGGAAATCGAGGCGGGGGTCAGCATTGGCATCGAGAACGACCAGGGCGCTCTTTTCAGCAACATTGAAAGCTCTCTTTCGGAAGGTTACCGGCGCGTCAAGATCAAGATCAAGCCCGGCCAGGACGTTTCGGTGGTGGGGGCCATCCGGGAGTACTTCGATTACTTTCCCCTGATGGTGGACGCCAACTGTTCGTATATCCTGGATGACCTGGACCGGCTTCAGACCCTTGACCGTTTCCATCTCATCATGATCGAGCAGCCGCTTTCGTCGTGCGACCTGGTGAACCACGCCGACCTCCAAAAAAGGCTGCGCACCCACATCTGCCTTGACGAGTCCATTTTGAACATACACCATCTTTACTCTGCAATAGCGCTGGGTTCCTGCCGCATCGTGAACCTGAAGTTCGGCAGGGTGGGCGGACTCCAGAATGCCCGGCAGATGGCGCGGGAGAGCGTGTTCCACGGTCTTGCCGTGTGGTGCGGAGGCATGCTGGAGAGCGGGGTAGGGCGGGCGCACAACCTGGCGTTGAACAGCCTCGGCGAGTTCTCCCTGCCGGGCGACATCTCGGCTAGTGACCGTTACTGGGAGGAGGACATAATCGACCCGCCGGTGGTAATGGAGGACGGGGTAATCGAGCTTCGCAACGAGCCGGGCATGGGCCACGAGGTAATAGAGGACCGGGTCGAAAAGTGGAAGACCGGACAAGTGACGACAGACAAGAAGGGATGATGTCATGAGATTTTCAAAGCAAAGGATTACGTCGGCCGCGGCACCGCTGGTTTTTGCCGGTTGCCTGTGGGTTTTGGTATCACCGGCGGCAGGTCAGGACAATGGTCCTGCTGTCCGCGTCATGAGCTTTAACATCCGCTGCATAGCCCTGGAGGACGGGCTTGACATGTGGTTTTTCCGCTCCGAAGAAGTGGGAGATCATATCCGCCGCTACTCCCCCGAGGTTATCGGCTTCCAGGAGGTCAAGGCACTTCAGCTTCGGGACCTGGAGCGGATGCTGCCGGAGTACGAGAGCTTCGGCCGGCCCCGCGCCGACGGCAGACATATCGGCGAAAGATGCAATGTGTTTTACAAGAGTGACCGTTTCGAGCTTCAGGAACACGGGACCTTCTGGCTCTCCGAGACGCCGGGGAAAGCCGGCTCCATCTCCTGGAAATCGTCGTTTCCCCGCATCGTTACCTGGGGGAAGCTTCGGGACCTGGAGACCGGCAAGGTCTTTTATATCTTCAACACCCACTTCGATCACGTCAGCAGGAAAGCGAGGTTGGAAAGCGCGAAGCTCCTGTCAGCAAAAGCGGGTGAGATCGCGGGGGACTCTCCCATAGTGGTGACCGGCGATTTCAACGCCACTCCCGAATCGCGTCCCTACCAGGTCATGACCGAACACTTCCGGGACGGCAGGAAGATATCTACAAGCGATCCCCAAGGACCTTATGAAACCTCCCGGAACTTCCTGCCGGGCTCCGATCCCAAAAAACGGATCGATTACATCTTCGTGTCCGGGGGGATGGAGGTCCTCTCTTACGAAGTGCTTGACGACACCTATGGCAACGACCGCCGCCCTTCCGATCACATGGCGGTCCTGGCCCGGATACGGACGCCATAGTTTTTCGACAGCGAGGTCTTTATGGCTGAGCCGAAGATAATCCAAGCCCGGGGGTTGCGGGTCAGCCTGGGTGACCGTGTGGTCCTTGACGGCGTAGACCTTGCGGTGGACCGGGGAGAGATGGTTGCTCTCATGGGTGTTTCCGGGTCGGGCAAGAGCACGTTTTTAAGGTGCCTGGTGGGTCTGGTGGAGATCGAGTCGGGCGAGGTGTCGGTGGCGGGATACTCGATGAGCTCTTCGCAGGGGGGCAACGCGGATAAAATCCGCAGGTCGGCAGGCATGCTTTTCCAGGGCAATGCGCTTTTCGACTCCATGACGGTCTCCGGGAACATAGGCTTTGTACTCCAGGAGGTCCTGTGTCTGGACCGAGGGGAGATCGCCGGCAGGGTGAACGGGCTTCTGGAGCGGCTCCGGCTCGGTCCTATCGGCGACAAGTACCCCTGCGAGCTCTCCGGCGGCATGAAGAAGCGGGTCGGCATAGCCCGGGCCATCGCCCACAACCCCGAGGTGGTTTTTTATGACGACCCCACCGCGGGACTCGATCCCATTACCTCCGCGGTGATCTCAAAGATGATAGCCGAGCTGCGCGGCGATGGTCAGTCCGGCATTGTAGTGACCAATCAGCTTGCGGTGGCGCAGAAGACAGCGGACCGGGCGGTGTTGCTCCGGCAAGGGAAAGCCCGCGAGCTGGGACCGCCGCAGAGGTTGTCCTCCCTGCACCTGCCCGAGCTTGACGAGAGCGAGCCTCCAAGAAAGGACCGGGCTTAGAGCCATGATCGAGTACAACAACGTGTGGAAGAGCTTTGGCGAAAACCTTGTTTTAGGGGGCATACACCTCACTGTCCGGGACGGCGAGACCTTTTTTGTGCTGGGCCAGACCGGCGCGGGCAAGACGGTGATGATCCGTCTGCTGGTGGGCCTTCTCCGGGTTGACAGCGGCGAGGTCCGCATTGACGGAGAAGATATCACCGGTTTGTCGGAGCCGGAGTTTCAGCGCATCCGCAAGAAGTGCGGCATGGTATTTCAGCTTCCCACCCTGTTCGACTCGATGACCGTGCTCGAGAACGTGGCATTCGGTCTGCGGCGTCTGGGCAATCTTTCCGAGGACGAGATCGCAGAACGTGTCAAGAGTTCTTTGGAAGACGTTGACCTGGACTTTTCCATAGCGCTGCGCCTGCCGCACGAGCTCAGCTTCGGCGAGCAGAAGCGGGTCGGACTTGCCCGTACGGTTATCCTTTCTCCGGCATATGTTCTTTACGACGAGCCCACCACCGGTCTTGATCCCTTTACCGCCGACCGGATAAACGAGCTGATTCTCAAGCTCAACCAAAAAATAGGGGCCACCGCCATAGTGGTGAGTCACGACCTGGAAAGCATGTCCAAGATCGCCGACCGGGTGGGTCTTCTTTACAATGGCGATTTTCGTTTCGTGGGCACGGTGGACGAGTTCAAATCGAGCGATGATCCGGCGGTTGCCGAGTTCCGTGGGGGAACAGAGGTTGATAAAGCGGGTTCTTAATCTTGTCTGGCAGGTCCCGTTCATGGTGACGGGGTATCTCTTCACCTGGCTGGGACCCGTGCTTTTTGAGGTCGGGGGAATGCTGATCTTCCTGCTCAAGGTGATCCGGAGCGGTTTCCGCCGCCCGTTCGAGATCCGCGAGCTGATCATTCAGCTTTACCAGGTGGGAGTCCGGTCCATCCCGGTAGTGGGCCTGGCCGGCCTTTTTGTGGGGGCCATCGTTTCCATACAGTTTCATTACGCGCTTTCCCAATTCGGCACGGGCACACTTCAGTACCTGGGAGGAGTGACGACCTCGGGTATCCTGCGGGAGGTCGGGCCGGTGCTGGTGTCGGTGATGATCGCCGCCCGGGTGGGGGCTTACATTACCGCGGAGCTGGGGACTATGAAGGTGACCGAGCAGGTGGACGCGGTGCGCTGCCTGGGCGCGGACCCCATCCAGTTCCTGGTGGTCCCCCGTTTCCTGGCGGTGACGGTCATGATCTTCATCCTGACCATTCTGGGCCTGATCATCGCCACCGCGGGGGGAGCGCTTTCCGCTTACCTTTTGGCTGACATGGGTCTCGGCAAGTACTTCGCCAGCATCCGCAGCCTGGCTGCTGCCTGGGCCTTGTCCAACGGCATGCTCAAGAGCCTTCTTTTCGGGGTCGTCCTGTCAACGGTGTGCTGTTACAAGGGCCTTTATACCGAGGGAGGCTCGGAAGGGGTGGGCAGGTCGGTCAACTCCTGCCTGGTGACCAGCTCCATTGCCATTTTCCTGGCGGACTATATTATCGCCCGGGTGGCTTCGATCACCTTCGAGGTTGCCGAAAGATTTCTTTTCTTTATGGAGATACCATGAGCACGAGGATAAAGAACCCCACCTTGCGGGTGATCCTTATCACCCTGGACCAGATACTTTACATCGCCAGGATGGGCATCACCGTGCGGGGCATCGGCGGGGCCATCCTCGGTTTCCTGGACACACTGGGGGGCATAGCCAAGCTCCTGGTGGAGACGCTCTTATATCTTCTCCGGCCGCCCTACCGGATCAGACTGATGATATCGCAGGCGGAGCTCGCCGGCTGGAAGTCCCTGCCCCTTATCGCAATAACCCTGGGGTTCATGGGCATGATCGTCGTGCTGGAGCTTAACTTCCAGCTCTCCCGGCTTCTCCATAACACCAGCCTGGTGCCGGGTGTGGCCGGCCTGCTTTTCTTCCGGGAGTTCGGTCCCACCGTGGTCGCCTGCATGATGGCCGCCAAGGTGGGCGCGGGCTTTACCGCGGAGATAGGCAGCATGAACACCACCGACCAGGTGGACGCCTTGAAGCTCATGGGGGTCAGCCCGGTTCATTACCTGGCTGTTCCCCGTTTCGCGGCCTGCATGGTCATGCAGGTCAGTCTCAGCATCATCGGACTTTTCTGCTGCATTGTCGGAGGATACCTGGCCAGCCGTCCCGCCTTTAACATGCAGTCCTATATCAGTATAATGAACTCTTACGTGGCCTGGCCGGACTTCATAAACCTCATCTTGAAGTCGGTGGCCCTGGGCTGGGTGGTGCCCATCGTGAGCTGCTTTTACGGATTCCGCTGCGTGGGCGGAGCCCGGGGGGTGGGTCTAGCCACCACCAGGGCTGTGGTGACCTCGATACTTATCATAATCGTGATCGACTTTACCATTACCGCCATCGCTGATAAACTCGTGGTCGCAGCAATGAGCTTTCTTTAGATCGGAGCAAGGCATGGAAAGGGTTAGCATCGAGGTAAAAGTAGGTATCGTGGTGGTGCTCGCTATCGGGTTGGTGCTGGCATTCCTGTTCCTTCTCGGAGATTACAATCCCTTTACCAACACCTACAACATCAAGGTGACCCTGGACTACGCCGGAGGCATCAAGCCGGGCTCCGACGTTCACCTTGCCGGCGCCAAGGTGGGAAGGGTCGACTCCATCCATTTTGCCAAGAAGCCGGAAAAGGACCGGCCCACCATGGAGCTGGTCCTGGTGATAGACAGGCGGGCCAAAAAGCTCATCCGGGAGGACTCGACCTTTGCGGTCCACATGGAGAGTCTGCTGGGAGGCAAGATCATGGAGATATCCCCCGGATCGCCGGACTCTCCGGTATTAAAGGAAAACGCCACCGTTCGGGGAGTGGACCCCCCGCGCATGGACGAGCTTATCAACGAAGGCCTGTATCTTCTCGAGCGGATCAAGTCCATAATGGAGGAGTTGTCCCCCGAGGACCGCGAGAACCTCCGGCAAATCCTGTCCACGGTTGCAAGCCTCCGGCCGTCGGACGTGGAAGAGGCCCGCCGGGCGCTCCATAACCTGGCGGACGCTTCCGAAGACCTCTCCGCCATGAGCGCACAGCTCCGGCCGCGGGTCGAGCCGCTGCTCTCCGACCTGGAGGGCGTGGCGGGACAGGCAAGTCCTGCGTTGCAAGAGGGACGCCGGTTGATTGGCGAGACCCGCAGCCTGTTAAACAAGGTTGACCGCACGGTATCCGATTTGCAAAGATTCGTGCCCGACGACGAGGACTCGGTAAAGGCGAAGACGGACAAGCTGTGGGAGGCAGCAGAGGATCTCTCCCGGGTGGCCGACCGCCTCGATCGACTCTCCGCCCGCATGGAAGACGAGCTCGAGGGCGTGAGCAAAGAAGAGGTCGAACGGATCATCAGGGAGTTCTTCCAGCAGGAGGGCATCACCATAAACGTGGGAACCATAGTGGGAGAGCCGCCGTATCCGCCTCCGCCGGAAAAAGATAATACAAAGACAAACTCCTCCGCCGAGCCGAAAGCGGCCGGCAAGAAATAATCGCCCGCCCTGGAAGCATCAGTGAATGTTTCTTATTTCGGTTAAGGTGTATTCACTGAAAAGCCGGTAGCGTTTCATCTCCTTTTCTCTTATGTGCCGGGCCGTGGTTTTGGTGTCCAGGTGGATGCGGCGCGGGTCTGTCTTTTCATACTCCGGCCAGTGGGGCAGGCCGGCTCCATTGGGGTCGCCGGTCCTTGCAAAGTTGGTGTAGTAGTTGCTCACCGTTTCGGAGAGGGGCTTCGCCTTTTCAAAGGTGTTCCTGTTGGCCACCATCTTGGCTATATCCGAGCCCAGGTCGAAGTTTCCGAACACGAACGGGATGTCTATGCCGTGGAACGCCCCCAGCTTGTTGGGGAAATTGGTCTCGTTCCAGTCGAACCTGTAAAGGTATACCGGGACCTCTTCCATGGCTTCGGCGGCCATTATGCCCTGTGCTATGTAGGCGTCGTTGGCGACCCGCATCAGAAGGTGAGACGGGGTCTTGAATTCCCGGTAGGAATAGAGTTCGAATACCTCGTCGTACACCGGCGCCGCGGTCTTTTTGATGGCCCAGTCCACGAACCAGCGCGGAGTCAGGCTGAAGGCGGGGAACATGATGGTGTAAAGCCGGACCTCGTCGCGGGTGTGGCCCACCATGACCGGGACCTTGTTGTACTCTCCCTTTTTCATCAGCCTTACCGGGTAGTCGGGAATAACGTGGCCGTCCACTGCCGGGAAAAACTTGTACTCTCCTCCGGAGAGAGCGTCCACGATCTGGTTCTTGCTTTTCATGGCAAGCTCGGACGGCTTTTTCCCGCGCAGGCACTCGAGCCTGTCCCGCCCCTGGCAGCCGGCTTCTTTCGCAAAGTAATCGCCCGTGTCCAAGGCTGTCTCCATGGTAATGCCGAAGTCGCAGTTGCCGCTCATGGGTATGGCCCGGTGGAAAAGTCCCTCGGCCTCCGGGGAGACGAGCAGGAAGTACACGCTGTGCGCTCCCGCGGACTGTCCGAAGATGGTGACGTTATCCGGGTCGCCGCCGAAGTTGGCAATGTTGTTTCTGACCCATTCCAGTCCCCGGATCTGGTCCTGGATGCCATAGACTCCGGTGCTGCCGCGGGGGTCTTCCGAAGCCAGTTCAGGCAGGGCCAGAAAACCGAAAGGCCCCACCCGGTAGTTTATGGTTACCACCACCACGTCGCGGGTGGCGGCCAGCTTTGCGCCGTTGAACATGTCCCAGCTTCCCGCTCCCGAGCGAAAGCCCCCGCCGTAAATCCAGTACATTACCGGGAATTGGCCTTCCTTTTGCGGACTCCAGATGTTGAGATACAGGCAGTCCTCGCTTATGGACCGGCACTCGCCGGCAGAGGCCGGCTTCTTCTCCTGAATGCAGGCCGCGGAGAACTCGTCCGCCTTGAAGACCCCCTCTCGCGGCAAAGGCGGCTCAGGCGGACGCCAGCGCAGCTCTCCCACCGGCGGCCTTGCATAAGGGATGCCTTTCCACACGCAAGCTTCCCCGGAAGCCGCAGCCCGGCCAAGCACCGGACCCTGCCCCGTCTGTACCGGCCGGGTACAAAGCCCTTCAGCACGGGCAAACGCGGGAAAGCCCGCCGCCAATAAAAGAATCGCCGCCACTATGACCCCTGATCTCATCTGCTTTCTCCTTAAGTTATGAGTAATGAGCCTCCTGCAAAACTCCGTTGCAAAAAGGCGCCTCCTAAACTGCGGGCCTCTTGTGGAGCGCATTTCCGACAAGCAAGCTTCTCGGCGGAAAAAGCGGACAGCTTGCTGCTGCACTCTTAAAACAGCGCCGCAAAATTAAATTAAACCTCCGTTTCGCAAGAGGCTCTAAGAAAAGGCTTACTCCACGATCATAAGCTCGCGAAGTGACTTGATGCGGCTTTCTATGTCCGCCTCGCTGATCTGGAGAAGCCGTTCCACGCCAAAGCCTTCCACAGTAAAGCTGGCCACTGCTGCGCCGTGGATGAGCGAGCTTCTGAGGTTCTTGGTGTTGACCTCTCCCGCGCCCGCGAGGTAACCGATGATGGCCCCTGCAAAGCTGTCCCCGGCTCCGGTGGGGTCTACCAGCTCGATTATGGGGAAGGCTGGTGCAAATCCTATCTCGTCCCTGGTCACCAGGGTCGAGCCGTGCTCGCCGCGTTTTACTATCATTCCCCTTTTCACCCCCATGTCGATCAGCTTGCGCGCCGCCCGGTAGATGTTGTAGTCACCGGTGAGCATGCGGACCTCTTCGTCGTTGATGACCAGCACGTCCACCTGGGGGAGGAGTTCGAGGAGTTCTTCCCTGGCGGTGTTGATCCACAGGTCCATGGTATCGCAAAGCACGAACTCGGGGTTTTCCACCTGTTCGAGGACCCGTTTTTGAAGGCCGGGATGGATGTTCGCCAGGAACACGTACTTCAGGCTCTTGAGCTCGTCGGGCAGGACCGGGTCGAAGCTCTCGAACACGTTCAACTGCGTGTCCAGCGTCTCCCTGCCTATCATGTCTTCGTGATACCTTCCCACCCATTGGAAGGTTTTCCCCTTGGCCCGCTGGAGCCCGCACAGGTCTATTCCGCAGCCGGTGAAGTACTCGATGTGCCCGTCCTGAAAATCATCGCCGACCACCGCCACCATGCAGGGCGTGCAATAGTAACTTGCTGCCACCGACGAGTAGGTCGCCGCTCCTCCCAGTGCCCTCTCCACTTTTCCCGCCGCGGTCTCGATGGTGTCATAAGCCACGGAACCCACGATCAAAACTTTGTCTTTCATTACTTCCTCCTTAAACTCACTTAATGCCGGCGCTCCGGCTTATTATTATCCGTGTGCCCGCCGGTGTAAAGGTCTCCCAGAAGCTCGCGGAGTTGAAGCTCGATCCGGTCCCGGTGAGTGGCCTTCCAGTAGATGCGGCCGCAGGATGTACACCTGGTGAACCTCTCCTGGGTCTCGTAAACAAAAGGGGGGACCTTGTCCTTAACCTCCGATTTGCTTACTTGTTCTATCTCCCCGTTGCAGATGGCGCATCTGGTGAAAAGGTTAATATGAAGTCGGTGCCGGAACCGCCTTGCAAACTCCTGCAGTTGCAAAGCGGGATAGTTCTCTTCCAGGCAGCAGACCTCGACGTCTTTCGTCTTCTCCGCCAGGCTCCGGTCACGGGTCAATATGGACCTGCCCTCCGCCCTGGACCGGCGGATAAGCTCAGTGTCGGAGATCTCCTTCTCGTACTTGGTGTCCTGGCCGAGGATGCGGAGCCAGCGGGCCAGCTTGCCGAGCTGTTCGTCACAGAAGAGCTTCAATGCAGTCTGTTCCATAATATCAGAGTAAAAGAACAATTGAAGTAAACGCAAAAAACCCGGCCGGCAACAATATCCGCGGGCCTTACATCCGGTAGCCTTTCCATAACTCGTCCTCTTTGATCCGGCGCATCTTTATGACCTTTCGGAACTCCTTAATAAGGGCGTCCAATGGTCGGCGGTGTTCCAATTGCTCTGCCTTGTCGAGCTCTTTCTCCACCCGGCTCAAAGGCTCGCCTCCCAGAAACAGCATCCTGGCGACCAGATAGTGAGAGCGGGCGTCGCCCTCTTCCCGAACCAGTTTCCGGGCGTGGTCCAGCCCTCGCCGGTGCCACTGTTCGGCTTTTTCCGGCTCCTCCTTTATAAGGTGATACCGCACCAGGTTATGGTAATCGTTCGGTCCCAGAGGCTCTTGCGGTCGCGGCCAGAGTATGACGGCAACTAAAACAGCGAAGACCATGGCCCCTGCGAACGCCTTCCACTTTTTGCGTCTGCCGAGTGCATACATTGACTCTATGCCTATTCCCCCGAACACCGCCAATGCCGGAACCATGGGGACCCGGAACCTCAGGTTCACGTAAAAGGCGATGGTGGCGAGGGTGTAGAGAGCAAGGTAAGAATATAATTCGAAGAACCTCCTCGGGCCCTTTCGTACAAAGAACATCCCGCAAAGCGCCACTCCCAGCAGCACCGGCCAGTTGATCCAGGGCAACTTCAGGATGTCCAGGTAGTGCCTCTCCACGTAGTAGTTGATTTCATGTGCCTCGAACCAGTTCAACAACACCCAGAACTTTTTGAGCTGTCTAATAAAAAGCCCGGCGGGATTGTCACTGTACAGCTCTAACACCGCAGGGATGGATTTGATAATACTGTTCTGACATCCTTCATTTATCTTTTTCACCGAGGGGCTAACATCCCATCCGGTTACCCCCACGTCCGGATGGTTTCCGGCTATGAACTCGAGGGACCCCCGCTTGCTCAGGGCAAAAGCAAACACATCAGCCTTTATGTTTCTAATGACCAGAGGGCCCATGACGAAAATGAAACCGATGACAATGCCCAGGGTTGCCGACCTCCAGGCAGAAGGCCGGGGAATCCAGGATATCTTTTTGTCATGGGAGAACGGTCCCCTTAGAAGTCCATGGCTTATTTTCCTGGTGTCCGCGATCCACCATGCCAGCGCAGGCAGCATGATCATGATGTTGGGCTTGGCGAGCACAGCCAGCGCCAGCACCAGGCCGATCACGAGGCCCTTTTTATCAGAAGGCCGGGTCCTTGCCGAGGCCAGCAGATACAACAGCAGCACGTTTAAAAAGGTTATAAGCGAGGTCCGCAGAAAAGCGGTGTCATACATGAGCAACGGACCGTAAAATGCGATGAGCAGCCCGGAGAGCACTCCCGCGGCGTGGTTTTTAAGCCGGGCGCTGAAAAGAAAGACTATCACCGCGGTAAACGATCCCATTAACGCCTGGACCAGTCGGGGAATGATAAGGTTCCCCCCACCGGTGAGCTTGAACACCAGCGCCAGAAAATAGGGGTAGAGCGGCGCCTGGTTGTAGACGCCTTCTCCAATGAGTTCTCCCCTTTCGGATATGGACAGGGCCCACACAAAGTAGCGATAGGTGTCGCTTCCCCTTTGCAGGTCCACATAAAAAGAGGGGCTCTGGCCCAGACCGTCGAGAAAGGTCAGCCTTACAGCAAGGGCGGCGATGAACACTATTGATCCCAGAAGCCACGTCGTACGCTTGTCAGGGCCTTTGTCCAGAATGGAGCTTTCTTCTTTCATGATCCTTGGGGGCCCTTTGCAGTTCCGGCAGAGGTGTCTTGAACCGGACCGTGCGCCGCGGTTGCCCGGTTTTTGTGTTCTCCTGCAAGCTCGTAAAAGATTCGTTCCATGCGGCGGGCGGCCCGTTGCCAGGAAAAGCATGACACCGCCCGCTCCCTGGCTTTACGTCCCATTCTTTCCAGGCGCAGGGGATCGGATTCCAGCTCCTGTACCGCTTGTTTTATTTGGCTTAAGCTTTCCGGCTTTACAAAATATGCGCATTCCTTGTCCGCCACTTCAGGCAACGCCCCCGCGGTGGTGGCCACCAGCGGAGTGCCGCAGGCCATGGCTTCAAGCGCGGGCAGGCCGAAACCCTCGAACAAGGAAGGCACAACCATTATAGCCGCCCGGTTATACTCCTCGATAAGCTCGGCCACGCTGATGCGGTCGCGGAAACTCACTCTATGCGAAACCATAAGCTCCTCTGCAAGGTCGCGGGCATACACCCGGCCCGGGTATCTGCGGCCGTCCACTATGATACACCTGTACCTTTCAGGAAGGCCGGACAGGGCTTCGAGCAGATACCTGACGCCTTTTTTGCGGTCCTCGGTGCTTCCCACGAACAACAGCCTGCCGGGTTCTCTTTTTACTTCCGGCAGCGGTCGATAAAGATCGTGGTCAACGCCGTTGGGCACCACCTCCATGGCCGCGGTATCAAGCTTATAAAGCCTGGAGATAAGGTCCCGCGAGAAATCGCTTACCGTGATAATCCGGTCGAGCCTTGCCGCCACTGTCTTTTGCATGAAAAGCGGGTAGTAGATCGCACGGCGGATTTTTTTTATGAGCCCGTTGGTTTGCTTGATGTCCTCCGCCCGGTCCACCTGGAGGGGATGGTGTACGGTGGCGGCCACCGGTATGCCTAGGGCTCTTATAAGCAGGAGTCCGTATCCCAGCCCCTGGTTATCACATACCAGGTCCAGGGGATCATGAGAGTGGATGTGGCGGAGGGCATTATAACAGCGCATGCTGAAGGCCATCATCTCCGGGTTCGAACCTGCCCGGGCCAGGGTGTACTCCGCAAACTCCAGGGGATTGAACACAGCCAGCGGGTCCCGGGAGTGGAGATGAGAAGCAGGGCTGTTGATGTGGTTTTCTCCCGGAAGCTGCAAGGTTTCCACTCCATCAACCCGGTCGGGGTAGGGCGGCCCCGAAAGCAGCCGTACCCGGTGGCCCCTTTCTGCAAGTCCTCTGCCAAGGGAGGTTACATACACTCCCTGGCCCCCGCAGAACATGTTTCCCCGGTAGCTTAAAAGTGCGATATGAAGAGGTCTTGATACGGGTGCAGGCATTCCGGGTTTAATTTAACACAAGGCGAAGACGCGTTGAAACCAACGGCCAATGGTTGAAGCTGTTTCAGTTGGAGGTCTCTTCCCCGCTTTTGTAGCCGGGCACGGTCTCCAGCTCTTTCATTGCCGACGGCACAAAGGCGGCGCCGATTACCGCCCTGATAATGAGGCGTGCTGCGGGTATGAATATGGTAAGCACCATGATGTCGGCACGGTCGGCATATGCTGCGAAGAAGGCCACCCATGCGGCAGTGGTTGTTCCGAAGTTGCTGAAGGCCACCGGCAGGGCGGATATCAGTGCCACCAGCGGGATCCAGAACATGAAGGTGATGAAAGGCACGTACACGTCAAATGCCCGGGCAGTGACCCACAGGCCCACGCAATAGGCCAGAATTGCGGGCAGCATGTAGACCATTCCCTGTATCCATTGCTTGGCTTGCGGGTTATGGAAAGGCTCCCAGAACTGCTTGTGGTACGAAAGAGGAAGGTTCCTGAACAAAAGTCCTTTGCCCTTTCTCCAGAACCGCCACGACTCGATAGAAAAAAGCAGTATCGCCGCGAGTGCCGGTCCCCAGAAACCCAGGAAAGCCTCCGCTGCCATCTCCCGGCTGTATGCGAACACGCCGAGCGCAAGAGCAGCGAAAAACACGCCGCAGCCGAACACAACCATGAGCTCGCGCCAGACCAGGATGCCCACCTGCTTTTGAACGGTAATGCCGGTCTTGCGAATAAAATAGTAGAATACTCCGCCGGTGGCGAAGGCGATGTTGATCATGGCCAGCAGGTATGCCGCGGCCTTGATCACGAAGTAGTCGGACAGCGGGACCCTCTTGTGGAACCACTCGAAGGACTTGACCGTATAGGCGGCGTCGGAAATCCAGAACAGGAGGACCGGGATGATCATTCCCAGCCAGGCGGGAACATAGTCGGCCTCGGAGGCGGACGTTATGACCTCGTCCCACGAAATGCCCCGGAAGAACCAGTAGAGGATGCCTGCCGACACCAGCGCAGTTGCGACACGCCACAGCCAGGTGTACTTCTTCGGCCGGGTTTTGAGGGAGGCTTTTGGTTCGGACATAAAGACTACCGGCGCTGAAGCTCGATGGTTTCCACCGACAGGTCGTCGAGGTCGCAGACCATGGCGGTGGACCTTCCCGAAAGATAGCCGCAGACCTCGCCGGGGTTGAGAATCAGGGCCTTGCCCTGCTTTCTTTCGTCTGTGCTGTGAGTATGCCCGTAAACCACCAGGTCGAAATGGCCCGAGTCCGCCAGGGCGTCCGGCATCATCGGCTCGTGCATGAGAACGATCTTCCGGCCGGAAAGCTCGAAGTTTATCGGGCCTTTTAATATCTCGCCGCGCTTCTCCGCAAGCTTCTCCAGGAGCAGGACCTCGCCGTCGTTGTTGCCGAACACGGCCTTGAAAGGGAGCTTGTACTTGTCGAACTCCAGGAAAACAAACGGCGCCACGATGTCGCCCGCATGAAGGACCTGTTCCACGCCGGCATCTGAAAAGCGCTCCAGGAACCGGCGCACATTGGGAAGATGGTCATGCGTGTCAGCGATAATTCCAACTTTCATGGCAAACTCCTTTCCCGCTCAGACTCAATAACTTATTCCCTAAGGTTAATCACGGGGAAAGGCGGGATCAAGTTGGAAGATATTAGAAGACAAAAAAATGAAGGTTTTCATTAGAGGGAAAATATTGATGGACATGGTAGGAGATGTATATTTAGTTCCCGTTGCGAACCTCCGTTTTCGGAGTGCGCCTGCCTGTGCGTTCCGCCTGCCTGTGCCGGACACGCCTGCCTGTGC
>CAYQTK010000002.1:16579-55798 GCA_964420375.1 uncultured bacterium | reverse complement strand
TTATTCGCACGAAGCAGCTCTGTCTTTTACTCGCACGAAGCAGCTCTGTCTTTTAAGCGACGAAAAACGCTTGACAGAGCACCAGTCCGAAAACGAAGAAAATTTGAACAAAACGAGCAGATAAAATATCATAATAACAGTACTATTTTTTCGGAGTCGTCTTAAATATGGATTGTAACAAGAAGCAGACCCCGGCCGTCTCTATCGTGGTGCCGGTATACAATGAACAGGACAGCATTGAGGGTCTTTACAAGTCAACAATGGAGGTTGCAGAAGCGGGCGGCCTGGACATCGAGCTTATATTTGTAGATGACGGCAGTACGGACAAAAGCTCCGTGCTTATGAAAGGGATGGCATCACAGGACAGCCGTGTCCGTGTAATCAGGCTTCGCAGAAACTTCGGCCAGACCGCGGCCTTACGTGCGGGCTTCGATTACTCGAGAGCCGACATTATTGTCAGCATGGATGGCGACGGCCAGAACGACCCTTCCGACATCCCGGCGATGGTAGCGAAGCTGGAGGAAGGGCATGACCTGGTAAACGGCTGGCGCATCGATCGCATGGACAAGCTGTTGACCCGAAAGATTCCCTCCTGGATCGGCAACTATCTGATCAGGCTTCTCACCGGCGTGAAGCTCAAGGATTTCGGGTGCACCCTCAAGGCTTACCGCAGGGAGATCATCGAGGAGTTGTCCCTTTACGGCGAGATGCACCGCATGAGCCCGGTGCTCGCCCATTTAATGGGCGCATCTATAACCGAAGAGCCGGTTAAGCACCACCCGCGAAAATCGGGCCGCTCCAAGTACAGCATCCTCCGGGCTTTCAGCGTTATCCTCGACCTTATCACACTGAAGTTTTTCCTGGGGTACTTTACAAGGCCGCTGCACATATTCGGACTTATGGGCCTGGTAACGACCCTGCTGGGGACGGGATCCTTTATTACTGTCATCATCATGAAGCTTTACCAGAGCATCAACATGACCGGGAACCCGCTTTTATACCTGGGAGTTCTTTGCGTGGTGGTCGGCGTTCAACTTATCATGCTGGGTCTTCTCGGCGAGGTCACCATTCGCACTTATTTCGAGTCGCAGAACAAGCCCATCTACATGATCAAGGAGATCAGGGAAAGCGATAAATGACCAATGTGCTGGTTATCGCTCCCACCCCCTTTTTCTCTGACCGGGGCTGCCACGTCCGTATCTATGAAGTAACCCGTTCCCTGCAAAGGATCGGCCAAAACCCGCTGGTGCTGACCTACCCGCGGGGAGACGACCCGCCGGGACTCCGGGTCATCCGTTCCCGCACGCTAAAGGGCTACAGCAAGCTTGAAGCAGGACCGGCATGGCCTCGATTATTTATAGACCTTTCCTTGTACAAACAAGCATCCGGAATAGTCCGCAAAGAAAACCCCGACCTGGTCTACGCCTTCCTTCACGAAGGGACCGCTATAGCACGTCTGCTCCGGGCCCGGCACGGGGTGCCTTTTATCTTCGACTACCAGGGCTCGTTGACGCTGGAAAGCCTCCAGCACGGCTTCATAACCAGGGGATGGATGGAGAAGGCGTTCCTGGCGGTGGAGAGAAGTCTTGACTCCTCTGCGGACGAAGTCGTGACCAGTGCAGACCACCTGGGCGGCGTGCTCAGGGATCGGGGTATTACTGCGCACACCGTGCCTGACGGGGTTGACGCTGCCAGGTTCTCGCCAGGCTCACCGGACCGTAAGCTGTGCGCCGGGCTCGGCCTGCCCGCTGACAAGCCCGTGCTGGTCTACCTGGGAGTAATGAGCGACTACCAGGGGGTTGACATCCTCCTCGAGTCCGCCTTGTTATTGAAGAGAGAAGGCGTACCCGCCCACTTCCTGCTCATGGGGTATCCCGAGGACTTTTATAAACACAAGGCGGAGGAGATGGACCTTTGCGACATGGTTACTTTTACCGGCCGGGTGGATTACGGAAAGGCCCCGGAGTACCTTCGGCTGGGCACGCTCGCGCTTGCTCCCAAGCTTGCTGATACCGAGTCCAACGGCAAGGTCCTAAACTACCTGGCCAGCGGCCTGCCGGTGGTTGCTTTTGATACTGACATTAACCGCGAGCTTCTGGCAGACTGCGCGGCGTGGGCAAAGCTCGAGGTGGACCGGCGGAAGTGCGCGCAGAGCTTTGCCGGAGCCATGGCCGCGCTTTTGTCAAACCCTGCAAAGGCCCGGTCGCTTTCCGAAGCGGGCAGGAAGCGTGCAGCAGAACTCTATTCCCTGGAGCGGCAGGCGGAGAAGCTCCGTGATGTATGCGCAAGAGCGCTTGCAAAACCTCATGAGCCCGCTGCTCGCTTCGGCAAGATGATGCGCGTTTTTCTGCACCAGTTCGAGAGAGCAGGGTCCTGGATGGACCTGAGATGGCGGCGGCTTACGAAGAGGCGCATAAGTACTCTCGGCACCGAGGCACTCCACTGGTCTGCAAAGAAAGAGGCGAAGATAATCGGCTGGCAGGACCATCCCCTGGTCCGAAGGCACATCAACACCCGCGTAACCGGCGGCCCTGACGCGAATTGGCTGGACGATTTTTTCGCGCGCTGGTGTCCAGGGGGGGTGGACCATGCGGCAAACCTCGGCTTCGGCTTCGGCGACCTCGAGGCACACGCCCTTTCCACCGGCATGGTCCAGCGGTTTTTTTCGGTGGACATTTCGGAGCCGGCAGCCGAGTATTGCAGGCGTCATTTTAAGGGCTTTGCAGCGTCTTTCCAGGTTTCCGACCTTAACCGGGTAGAGCTGGGAACGGAGAGGTTTGACGCAGTGTTCGCCGCTTCTGTGCTCCATCACGTGCTCGACCTGGAGCATCTGCTGGACGAGGTTGGAAGGTGTTTGCGGCCCGGCGGCTGGTTCGTGTTCGACGAGTACACCGGTCCTTCCCGCTTCCAGTGGAGAGCTAAGCAGTTGGAGATAGTAAACGAGCTGCTTGCGGCCCTGCCCGGAAAGTACAAGCACGACCTGCGCAGGCGTTTCTTTAAAAAGCGGAGGGTATATCCCAACCCGCTGGACGATACGAGCCGTGACTCCCCTTTTGAAGCCGTGCGTTCGGAGGAGATTCTGCCCCTGGTCTCCGAGCGGTTCGAGATAGTGCGCCGGGCCGAGTATGGCGGCGCACTATTGCATCCGTTGTTGGACGGTATTGCGGGTAACTTCAGGCAGGACCGCGGTGAAGACATGCTTCTTCTTTTCCGGCTCATGCTGCTGGAGCGGGAGCTGGAATCCGGCGGCGCGGTCTCGTCCGACTTTACGTCGGTGGTGGCGCGGAGGACCTGACATGGGGGAGGCCACCATATCGGTTGTGATCGTGAACTATAACCGCAAGGCCATGCTCGCGGATTGCATCAATTCGGTTTTCAAGCAGACCCGTCCGCCGGAGCGAGTGATCGTGGTTGATAACGGCTCGGAGGACGGCTCCGCGGCCATGGTGCAAGAGGAGTTCGGAGACCGGGTGGTGCTGGTCGAGCTTTGTGAGAACCTGGGTTTTGCGGGCGGCAACAACGCGGGCGCAGAGCAGGCTGACACCGACTGGTTGGCCCTTATCAACAACGACGCCATTGCGGACCCCTACTGGCTTGCGGAGATGTTGCGGGCAGCGGAAGAACGCGAGGGCACAGGTCTGGTTGCCTGCACCATTGTTAGGGGCGATTGCCGCGACCTGTTAGAAAACCTGGGAGTGGGGCTCGGACTTGACGGGATGAGCCGGGGCAACCGACACTTTTGTCGCGCAGCAGAAGTCACGGACGACCGCGTACTTATTCCCAGCGGCTGTGCAGCCCTGGTCAGAAAGAACGCCTTTTTAGAAGCCGGCGGTTTTGACGGCGGCTTTTTCTGCTACAGCGAGGACACGGACCTGTTTTTGAAGATAAGGCTGTTGGGGTGGAGCACCGCGGTGTCTCGCCGGGCGTGTGTATACCATCATCCCGGGGGGGGCACGCTGGGGGTTATCAGTCCTTTGAAGACTTACCTGGTGGAGAGAAACCGGCTTTTTATCATGTTCCGGTTCTACCCTGCAAAGGCCATTATCCTGAGCCCTTTCCATACCCTGGTCAGATACCTGTGGCTTGCCGGCGAGATGTTAAAAACAGGGAAGGGCGATAATGCGGCGCCATTCGGAGACAGCGGCTTTTGGGCTAACCTGCAAAGCCTTGGCAAGGCTTATTTCCACGCCTTCTCCCGGCTGTCCGCGGAGGTAATGGAGAGGCAGAGGTGGCGCAATCAAAGCCGGACGTGTGGGGATGTCATGCGCCGGTGGCTTGCAACTTATCGTCTCGATCGTCATAGCCTGCGGAGCCTTGAGCCTTGAGCCTTGACGTGCTGTTAATTAATCCTCCTTCACTTGGCCCTACTCCGGCCAAGCTTTATGTGCCGCCTCTGGGGCCGGCTTACCTGTCCTCTGCGTTGCAGGAGAAGGGCATGAAGGCCCGGACGCTGGATGCTGACGCGTTGGAGATGTGCCCGGCAGAGGTCGCTTCGGTTGTGGCGAATGAGAAGCCCGGGGTGGTCGGCGTTACCGGGCTTACCCCCACTGTTAACGATTGTTACCGGCTTTTGGAGGCGGTGCGGCCGGTATCGCGTTTTTTGGTTCTGGGCGGGCCGCACGCCTCGGCGCTCGGCCCGCGGGCCATGTCGGAAGCGCCTGTAAAGCTTGATGCAGTGGTTTGCGGAGAGGCGGAGGAAAGCTTTCCCGAGCTTGCCCGGGCGGTGATAGGGGGGCAGAACCTCGCGGACAAAGATATACCCGGCGTAGTCCTCTTTGGCGACAGGGAAGGAGAAAAAGACATAGGGCGGCCGGTGGTCTCCGACCTGGATGCGCTGGCTTTCCCGGACCGGGAATCGTTACCGAAAAAGAGGTACAGGCATCCTTTTTACGGGGGCGAGTTCGCCACCATGATAACCTCGCGAGGATGCCCCTACCGGTGTATCTTCTGCGACAAGCACGTCTCCGGAAGCAGGTGGCGGCCGCGTTCACCGGATAACGTGCTCGCCGAGATGCGCATTATTTTGAAAAGCGGAGTGCGCCGGATTATAATCTACGACGACCTTTTTACGCTGGACCGGCAAAGGGTGATCGATATATGCCGCGGAATCGTGGATGAGAGTCTGGACGTGAGGTGGAAGTGCGAAGGCAGGGTCAACCGAGTGGACCGGGAGAGCCTGGCCTGGATGAAGAAGGCCGGTTGCGAGATGATAGCCTATGGCGTGGAGACGGCAAATCCGCAAGGTCTGGAGTTTTTGCGCAAAGACATCAGCGTGGATGAGGTGCGGTCTGCATTTGCCATGACGCACGAGGCGGGCATTCAGACCCTGGGATATTTCCTGCTGGGAATTCCCGGCGAGACCGTGGAAGACGAGATGGAAACCATCCGGCTGGCTACGGAGCTGGACGCGGACTATGCCCAGTTCGGCACACTGTCTCCTTTTCCAGGCACACCGCTTTACGAGTATGCTTCTCAAAAAGGATGGATAATAGAAGGCCGGGCAGTGGGTCCCGCGGAACGCGGCGAGCGCAGGCCTCTGCTCCGGGACGGCTACTGGACACCCGAGAGACTGGACCGGGTCATGAAGACCGCGCACCAGAGATTTTACTTCCGGGCGCCATACATATTAAAGAGGCTTAAAGGGATACGCTCTCCTTCCCAGCTCTGGACCGGGATATCGCAGGCCGGGCGGCTCCTGGGCTGGCGGGTGTACTCGCGTGTCAGGGGAGAGTGATGGAAAATATGCGGGGAAAAATGTCTAAGCTATCGGTTTGTTACTTCGGGACCTACAGCCGGGGCGAGGAGTATGCCCGCAACAACGCCATTATCGGGGGGTTGGAGAAAAACGGCGTCGAGGTCATTCCTTGCCAGGCTGATGTATGGCCGACGCACGAAGAAAAGATGGCGTCCCTTGAAAAGGGCATGGCTGCGCAGGCGTGGGCGTACCTCCGGGCCTACTTCAAGCTTATCAGGAAATACTTCTCCGTGCCCGACCACAGCTTCCTTTGCGTGGGGTATATCGGGCATGTGGACCTCTTTCCCGCGCGGCTACTGGGATGGGTGCGCAGGAAGCCGGTGGTGTTCGATGCGTTTTTCTCGCTTTACGACACAGTTGTCCTTGACCGGGGACTGTATCCGGCGGACTCGTTGAGGGCGAGGCTTTTGAAAGCGGTGGACCGCTGGTCATGCCGGCTTGCCGACCTGGTGCTGCTCGATACCTGGGAGCACGTCGATTACTTCTGCCGCGAGTTCAGGCTGCCTCGTTCCCGGTTCCTGGCGGTCCCGCTGGGCACGGACGAGAAGAACTTTTATCCTCGGGAGTGGCCTTCGGAGGATAGCGTCCTTGACATCATCTCCTATAGCTCTTACATACCGCTGCACGGCATTGACGTTCAGCTTGATGCTGCTGCTATCCTGAAGGACGAGTCTGACATCCGCTTTACTTTTGTGGGCAAAGGCCAGTTATACCCGGAGATGCGGGAGAGGGCGGAGAAGGCGGACCTTGATAACGTGCGCTTTATAGAATGGGTCCCCCACGGCGAGCTGGTCGAGCTTATCGCGCTCTCCGACGTTTGCCTGGGCATATTCGGCCGCACAGAGAAGGCGTCGCGGGTCATCCCCTACAAGGCTTATGAAGCGCTGGCCATGAAAAAGCCGCTCGTTACCGGAGACTCCTCTGCCGCCGCCGAGCTTTTTCGCGACGGTGAGAACGCTCTCTTAAGCCCCATGGGCGATGCCGAGACATTGGCGGAGAAGATAAAGCTTTTGCGCGATCCCGAGCTCCGCAGGAAGATCGCGGAGAACGGCCACACCTCATTCCGCGAGCATGCCACCAGCGAGGCCATAGCCGCGCGGATTCTAGCCGAGCTTCAAACCCGCTGGCCGGAGCGGTTCGGCATGTAGTTTATTGTCAAGATTAAGATGATGCACTAAAACAATTTTTCCTGGAGAGGATGAAAAACGCTTGACAGAGCAGTAGTCGGAGTTTTTTTTACCTGCTTTTTAATAGTTTTATAATAGACATAGGCCAAGGGACATTTTATACGTGGCCCGGAAAGGAAAGAGTAAATGGAAAGAGTGCTGGTAACCGGCGGCGCGGGTTTTATTGGTTCTCACATCACCGACCTGTTATTGGAAGAGGGCTACAACGTCAGGGTCCTGGACAACCTCGAACCCCAGGTGCACGGCGAGAGGGAAAAGCCTCCCGAGTACCTTAACCCGGAAGCGGAGTTCATAAAGGGGGACGTGCGGGACCGCGATGTCCTTGCCCAGGCTTTGGCGGAGGTTGACATGGTCTGCCACCAGGCGGCAATGGTGGGTGTGGCCCAGTCAATGTACGAGATCGACAGGTACGTCCACGGCAACGACTGTGTTACAGCCTCCCTGTTGCAGGGCATCGTGGACCGGATCGAGAAGTCGGGCAGGATAAAAAGGCTGGTGGTGGCCAGCTCCATGTCGATTTACGGGGAGGGCCGTTACCGGTGCCCCAACTGCGGGCTGGTTGCTCCGCGGGTCCGCTCCAACGAGCAGTTGGAAAGGCGCGAATGGGAGCTGCGCTGCGACTGCGGCGAGGTCTTGGAACCGGTGGCCACTGATGAAGCCAAGTCGCTTATCTGCGAGTCCGTCTATGCCATCGGCAAAAAGGTCACCGAAGAGCTGGCCCTGGTGATCGGCCGTGCTTACGGCATTCCCACGGTGGCTTTGCGTTACTTCAACATCTACGGTCCGCGACAGGCCCTGTCAAACCCTTATACCGGCCTGCTGGCTATCGTGGCGAGCAGGGTGCGGAACGACCGGCCGGCCCTTATTTTCGAGGACGGCAGGCAGTGCCGGGACTTCACCTACGTGAGGGACGCTGCGCGGGCCAACCTCGCAGCTTTGCGCTGGAAAGGGGAGGGCGGCATAGCGGTGAACGTGGGCACGGGCAAGCCGCGCTCTGTCCTTGAGGTGGCGGACGCGGTGCGCGACGGGTTGGGGGGCGAGCTTTCTCACGAGGTCCAGGGGGCATTCCGTTCGGGAGATATCCGGCATTGCTATGCCGATACCGGCCTGGCCAAGGACGTGCTTGATTACGAGACAATCACCTCTTTTGAAGAGGGCTTGCCTGTTTTTCTGGACTGGGCCGCGGAAGAAGAAGGGGTAGAGGACCTGGTGGGGAAAGGCGTGTCCGAGCTCCACGACAAGGGTCTCATAAAGTAGCGGCTATATCTGTCACAGCCTTGATCAATGATCAGAGTTGTTTTTATGCGGGCGACTTCAGTCGCTATATCCTGCGCTTTCCCTTATTCGGGGACTTTCACACGAGAGGGTACGAGGAGTATGCGTCATGGCGGACAGCAGGGTTAACGTTGCAGTAGTTGGCGCCACCGGGCTGGTAGGCAGCGAGCTCATCGAAGCCATGTCCAGGCGGGGCTTTCCTGTTAAGACGCTGCGTGTTTTCGGCTCGGCTGAGAGCGCGGGCGAGAGCATGGAGTTCTTGGGCGACGAGGTCGAGGTCGAGCCCTTGAGCGCGGATTTTTACCAGGGCATGGACATGGTGTTTTTTACTGCGCCGTCCATGGTGAGCCGTGACCTTTGCCTGGAGGCTGCCGAGTCCGGGGCCCTGGTAATTGACGTGTCGAGTTCATTTCGGCTGGAGGCGGATGTTCCTTTGGTGGTGCCCGAGGTCAACCCGGAAGCTCTGGCAGGCATATGGGACGGAAAACGGATCGTAGCCGGCCCTTCCGCACAGGCGGTGGCGTTGTCGCTGTTGGCGTTTCCCTTGCAGAAGGCTTTCGGTTTAAAGCGGATGACCGTAACCCTTGCCATGGGTTCTACTGCGGGCGGCCGCAAAAGTTTTGAGGAGCATCAGCACCAGACCATCGACGTATTCAACCAGGACGAGCTCGTGGTGGAGCGGTTTCCCCGCCAGAGCGCTTTTAACATCTTTCCCTGCTCCGGTGAGTTCGACGGCGAACATTGCCTTGCAGAGCGCGAGCTCATGGCCGAGCTTCCCAGGATCATTGGTGAAGAGCTTCCCGTTGCTGTTACCGCGATGCAGGTGCCGATTTTTTGCGGGCTGGCGGTTTCGTTGAGTGCGTGGCTGGAAAAGGATGTTCCTGCAGCCGAGGTCAGGGAGGTGCTTTCGAAAAGTGACGGCCTTAATGTCCTTGACGACCCTGATAACAACGTCTATCCGGACACCATGGAAGCCATGGCTCGTGACGAGGTCACTGTGGGCAGGATCAGGAAAGACCCCGCAAATCCCTACGGTGTTTTATTATGGATATCCGCGGACAACCTACGCAAAGGTTCGTCCCTGAACATGATACAGATCGCCGAGGTTGCCCTTAAAGTGCGGGAGAAGGCGGGTCAGGCCAGGTGAGCAGAGACAGAGACAGAGACAGAGGCCGAGCTGTGCTCAAGTGGCGGCGTGCTGCTTGAGATATGTTCTCTGAGTGAGAACATCAGTGGTGCGGGACAAAAGCGGCATTCAGCTCCGGTACTCCGCGTTTATCTTTATGTAGTCGCTGGAGAGATCGCAGGTAAGCACGGTTTTTTGTTGATCTCCTCTTCCCAGGCTCAAGACGATATCGACTTCCTTGGAGGCCAGTATCTTCTCGGCTTTTTTCTCCGCGTACTCCGGGTGCATGGCGCAGTTTTCCGCCACTTTTAAATGATGGCCTTCTTTGTTTTGAAATCGCAGGGACAATCTTTTCATATCGAGGGGCACGCCCGCGCTTCCAGCCGCGGCCATGATCCTTCCCCAGTTGGGGTCTGCTGCGTGGATGGCGGTTTTGACAAGCGGGGAGTTGGCGATACGCCTCGCCACCATGTCGGCCTCTTTTTCCGTCCTTGCGTGGTTGACCTTTATCCTGACAAGGCGCGTGGCCCCTTCGCCGTCTGCGGCTATTTCCTCGGCGAGCTCCAGGCATACCCGGTCAAGCGCGTGCTGGAGTTCGGAGCGCGCTTTTTGGGTTTTGCAATCGCATCCGCTTTCTCCACCTGCCATCATGATTACGGTATCGCTGGTGGAGGTGTCTCCATCCACTGTGACCGCGTTAAAAGAGTCCTTCACCGCCTTACGGAGCATCTCCCGGAGTAGAGGCGTTTCGATTCGGGCGTCGGTCATGATATATGCCAGCATAGTAGCCATGTCGGGCATGATCATGCCCGATCCCTTGGCCACTCCTGAAAGCTTTACACTTTTGCCTTGCAGAGAGATTTCGCGGGAAGCGGTTTTGGGACGGGTGTCCGTTGTCATGATAGCGCGGGCGAGATCGGGCAGTTTTTCCGCGGCCGCGGTTTTTACAAGCTCGGGTACCTTGTCGATGATTTTATTTTTGGGCAGGGGCTCGCCTATGACCCCGGTCGAGCTCATGAGGCAAAGAGAGCTTTTGATCCCGAGTGTCTTTGCGAGGGCCCGCGTTACTTGCCGTGACGTCTCCATTCCCGTATTACCTGCGCAGGTGTTGGCGTTTCCGGAGTTGACGATAATCGCCTGGGCAGCGCCGTTTTTATTGAGCCTTTGTTTGTCCATGATGATTGCCGGCGCCTGGAGCCGGTTTTTTGTAAACACTCCCGCGGCGTTGCAAGGACAGTTCGACAGGATAAGTCCGAGGTCGGGCCTGTTTTTGTACTTGATTCCGGCACAGGCTGCGGAGAACTTGAAGCCGGGTATTATAAAGTAATCTTTATTTTTCATATGTCAGCATGACTTGCCAGATACTCGACCACCATAATCGCAATGGCAACGGCATAGAGTACGAGCAGCCAGGCGTACGTTTTTCCGGCAAGGTCGGTATCCCGGGTTTCCTGCTTGGCCATTGACTCTTCCTGTTCGGTTGTCTCATCCATATCAAGTACCGCCTTGTCTTTGCCCTCGATTTCAGAGATTATGATTGTGTTTCTTTCTCGCTTTCGGTATCAACGGTTTCCGAAGTTTCAGCCCCTCTTACCGACTTCAGATAGGACTTGGGAGCTATATCTTCTATGGAGACCTCGACGGCTTTGTCCGATGCGTCAGGCAATGAGTTGAGAAACTTCTCATATTCCTTTTTTTCAAGCAACCCTTCCCTTATGTTATTCAACGCCACTCTTTTGTCCAGAAGATTCTCTCTTTCTTTCATGTCTCCTCCTTCTCTTCTTTGCTCTTTCGACCTCTTCATCGGTCGCGGCCAGGAACTTCCTTTTCCAAGGCAAATGGTGGTAGAGGTCTTTGGGAAAAACAACGATGCACTCTCTTTTCAGGTCTTCAACGTAGGTGTATATGTTCTGGTTTTCAGTAACAGTGTCTCCCATCGCAATATTGAGAACCAAGGTTTCATTCTCGTAAGCTTTAATGGTAACCCTGGGATTCTCCAGTCCGTATTCGGCGCGGGGGTAGGGCGGATAGTCATGTAGATATTGCATCCGGACCCTCCGGAAGGGCTGTATTACGGCCAGTATGCGTTTCAGCAGAGCTTTCTGAGAGGGGTCTTCTTTGAAAGCGAATATGCGGGGACTGTCATAAACCAGGGTGAATCCTTTGTCGTCAAGACCCGGATAGTCGATTTCCATCCTGGTGATATTTCTTGCCTCATGCGGATCCAATAGAAGCTCTTTTCGAAAAGGCATTTCGGCGATAAGCTGGAAAGTCTGCATCCCCGTGAGGATAACTTCTTTTGTTAAGGTATTTCGGAAATAAGCTTTGTCTTCTCCCGGGAAAACGTCTCCGAGCAGGACCTCTTCTTTTTTGCCGTCCGAGGTGTTAAAAATGAGCTTCAGTTGCGGATCGTCCAGGCCGTACTCGGCAAAGTTTCCGTCTTTTACATCAATAACTTTTCTGCCGGCATGGGAGTGCAGTCGATCGAGTAGAAGTTCGACCGAATGAGTTTTTGAGGTTTCTTTGAAAGGCCGGATAAATATCCATTCGTGCGGCATTCCTTTCTGTGCCTGCCTGATGATCTTGATGTCCATTATGGACGGATACCGCTCTCGCAACCGGGGGGCCAACACCTTGATCTCCATGCTCTCGACATTGGAGGGGGAATGTAGAAGCAGCGACTTGGCGCGGAATGTATTAAGGCTATAAAATAGAAAGCGAGTAACTTCCGGCTTGATAAGAAAAACCGCCGGCTTGGAGCGAAGCTTTGCGTAAGCATGATCCTGGTTATAGTTCATTTTTCCTATAAACAGGTTTATTGTCTCTTTTTCATCCGAGAAATGAAAGACGACTTCTGCGCGCGGTTCCTCCAGGTCAAAAATCTTCAGGTTTTCCGGGTGCAGGTGGATGATCCTTTCTTTTTTCAGGTTGAGCAACAGATTCATGAAATTGTTTATGACGATCTGGCTGGGATGGACCTTCTTTGGTTCGGTAATCAACCACGAGTCTCCCTGCCACTCGAAAACAATCTTGTCGGACGGCCTGATGACAATAACTTTATTGATCTTCTTTTTCGGATTAATTATCGGGACCGGCTCCCACTCTTTTTCAGACTGAGATGATTTGGCTCCCTTTTCAAAAACATAGAAGTAAGTAATGACAGCTCCGGCCATTATTGCAAGTATCAAAGTTGTCCAAACGGTCTTTTTCATCTCCTCCTCCACCACACTGTAAGTCCGATGATCATAAAGATTTCGGGTATTATCATAACCGAGACATATAAAACGGCGTTCTTCTGGGAGCGACTCAGATATATCCTGGTGCCTCCACGCTTTCGTGACTTGATGTGCCTTAAGTCTTCTTCGCCGGCCAGCCAGTTGAAAGAGTTCATGACGAACTCCCAGTTATACGGAATGGAGATGGAAAGGTTACGGCAGACCGAGCTGGTTCCGGCGATTACTGTCCTCATCTCGCTGGGAGCGGTCTCTTTGTCCTGCCAGGCTTTTTTTTGAGGCGGCTTTTTGGTGATGGCTACTGCCAGGATATGGGAGTTCTTTTCATCGGCTTTCGGCCTGGCCTGAATGATCTTTTGGATGACTTCGGACCTCATCTCCTCCGATTCGAGCTGCGAGAACTTTGTAGGGTCGACATAATTGGCAAAGCTGCTTCGGGAAGACTTTACAAGCTTTGTCACGGAGAGCCTCGGCTGCAGGGTTGATTTAATTGTCAGTGATCGCGTCCAGTAAAAGACCAGGCTGGGCTGGGTCAGGCTCTCGGTGATGGGGTGCTTGGAATTTATATCTTTTGCCAGGATCCACAAGCCGGTACCGTCCTCCGCCATCCTGCTCTCCAGGTCGCGCACCAGGTTCCACTGCGCCATTATACCGTACGGCTCCAGGAACTTCTCCAGGCCGGTGACTGCTCTTACGGAAAAGGTCGGGTCGAGAAATATCAGCGCGTCTCCCCCCCGGACCATGTACTCGTCCAAGACCCTTATCTCGTTGGCGGTGAGGTGGTTGTCGAGGCCGATGAGGGCAACCATGGACACGTCGTCCGGTATCTTGTTGATTGATCTTAAGTCCACTGTCTCGGCCCGGTATCCCTGCTCGGTGAGCATCTGGTAAAGGTCGGAAAGGCCGTTCGGAGATGTCGACTCCAAAGAAGGCTCACCGTGTCCGGTGGAAAACCATACCTTGGGTTTTGTCTCCCGGGTGACCTTGATCAGCGCATTGGTTATGTCTTTTTCATCGAACTTGGTGATCCATACCCGTTCGCCCTTATACTTGAAGAGTACGCCGGGCTCGCGGGGAATCTTTTCCTTGCGGGCTATGTCCTCATTCTTGTCGGGATCGATTATGCGCAGTGAGAACTTGGGATACTTACTGTAAATGCGCAGCCGTTGTCTGGCTTCGTCAAAGGCCCCGCCGGGAAAGAACGCCATGACATCGACCTTGCCGGCAAGCTTCTTCATAGTGAGGCGCGTCTGGGGCCGAAGAGTAAAAAGCTTTTTTTGTGTAAAATCTTTTATATAGTCGTGCCGGAAGACGATGATGTTGACGAAAAGCAGTATTATGACAATAAGGGCTCCCTGGATGACGATCTGGGGCCCCATTTTCAGCCCCCCCCTGGAGAAGAACTCTTTTATATCTTTTACGTTCGCCAACAAAGCCGTCAGCACAAGGGCTCCGCCGAGAAGGAGGTGGACCAGGGATATGACGGACAACTCCTGTTGTACGAGTCCCACTGTTCCCGCCAGAGCCAGCAATACTATACCGATGATTCCGCCGATCTGACTCAGCTTCTTCATATTAAACCGTCCCGTCTTTCTTGTGCGTTCTTATTTTTATCCTCTCCACCGGGTCGACTCCACTGATTGCTTGGTGGCCCACAGCCAGAAGCCGGTTAGAGAGACAAAGTAAACCAGGTCACTTGCCCGGAAGATGCCTTGCAGCAGGGGATAGAAGTGCTCGGTTATGCTGAAGGCCTTGAGAAAGGCGCCGAGGTTGATCATCAGATCCCCTACTTGCACGACATCGAAAGTTATTGTGGCCTGGGCCACTATGAAAAACAGCATCTCCAGGGCGATAGCTATGATAAAAGCCACGATCTGGTTCTCGGTGAGGCTCGAGGAAAAGATTCCGATAGACGCGAGTCCGTATCCCATGAGGAAGAGCCCGATAAAACCGATAACCATGGGTCCCCAGTCGGGTGAAGGCTGTCCGTAGATGTAGATGATTGCCGGAAAGATTATGACGGGGATGAGCATGAGAGTAATTAGAACCAGGGCGGCGAGGTACTTGGCGCCAATGATATGGCCGACCTTGACCGGCGAGGTCAAAAGCAGTTCTTCCGTACGTTGTTTTTTCTCCTCTGCAAACAGCCGCATGGTAATGGCCGGCACCATGATGAAAAGAAGAACGAAGATGGTCTTGTAAAGAGGCTGGACCAGTTGTTCCAACAGATTCCAGCCCTGGCGGGCCATGCCTTTTTCCAGGCTGTCCGAGTAGCGGACTACCTTTTCAAACAGGCTCAGGTTAATATAAAAGGAAATGCCGTTAAGCAGGGTGAAGGCTATAAGGGCCACGTAAGCAATCCAGGAGCTGAATAGCGATTTGATCTCCTTTAAAAATAGAACCCACGTCATTTTCATTTTCTAATGATCTCCAAAATCGAGTTCCGGATCTTCTCCGTTCTCAGAGGCCGCTCTTTTGATTGATTTCGCCAGCCTCGCCAGCCTCTCCACTAGAGGGTGAATATCCTTCGGCTTCTCCAACTATCTTCAGGAACTGGCGCTCCAGGTCGCCTTCCCTGGTCAGGTTGTCGATGCTGTCATCCACGACGATCTCTCCGCGGTTGATGATGATGGCCCGCTGGCAGGTCAGCGTCACCTCGGAGAGGATGTGGGTAGAGAGGATCACGGTGTGGCTGCCGGCCAGGTTCTTTATCAATTTCCTGATTTCCGCGATCTGTCGGGGATCAAGCCCGATAGTGGGCTCGTCGAGTATAAGAACCGGAGGATCGTGGATTATTGCCTGGGCAAGACCGGTCCGCTGGCGGTATCCCTTGGAAAGCTTGTGGATGAGACGGTGCCGCATTTCCTCAAGTCCGCAAAGCTTGATGGCCCGGTCCGCGGCAGCAGCGGAGTCTGATTTGGGAATTTCTTTTATTCGCGCCACGAAACGCAGGAAATCTTCCACCGTCATATCAAGGTACAGGGGAGGGATTTCCGGAAGATAACCTATATTACGGCGTACCTCCATGGAGCGCTTTATAGTGTCGTAGCCCGCAATCGCGGCGCTGCCCCTGGTCTGGGGCATGAAGCAAGTGAGTATCCGCATGGTGGTGGTTTTGCCGGCACCGTTCGGACCGAGGAAACCCACTATCTCTCCTTCCTTGATCTCAAAGCTGATGTCTTTGACTGCGGTTACATCACCGTAATCTTTACCCAGCATTTCCGCCCGGATCATTTCTACCACCTTTCGCCGCTGAGTGAAAAAGGGACAGTTACGGAAAAACTGAAGTTTCCCCGTTGTGCCCTTACCAGTATGTTCTTCCTGCCCCGGTAACGGCAGATCGCTTTCCGGAAAGACCGGAGATTGTCTATGCTCAACCGGTTGATCCTCATAACCAGGTCTCCGGGTACAAGCCCTACCACGTGGGCGGGGGACCCGGAAAGAACCTCGGAAATGAAAACCCCCTCACGGGTCACCACCTTGCCGCTAGAAGTCCTCATCTTGATCTCGGCGCCCTCCACGCTGATGCCTATGTGTGCGCGGGCCCACTCTTGTGCAAGGTTCTCCGGGAAAGATCGCGCCTTTACCTCAACTTCTTCGCTCCCGCCTTCCCGGAAACGGGTAAATCTCACCTCTTCGCCAACCGCGACCTCGCGGGAACGGAGAGCAAAGTCGGAAACACTCTCTATGGGGATGCCGTTCCAGCTCTTAATGATATCACCGGGATGGAAATATTTCGATGCCGGACCCCTGTCCTCCACCCGGGAGATAAAGACCCCTTGCCGGTGGCTGGTCCCCAGAGCTTCATAAGCACTGCCCAGGTCCTTTACCGATATGCCCAGCCACCCCGAGGGGATGTAACGGTACTCGATTAAATCCTCGACCACCTTCCACGCCCGGCCTATGGGAACGGCGAAACCGATCCCCTCGGCCTGGGGAGCGATAGCGCTGGTTATCCCGATGAGCTCTCCCTTGATGTTCAGCACCGGGCCTCCGCTGTTGCCGGGGTTTACCGCGGCGTCGATCTGGATCAGGTCCTTGTATGTCCGGTCACCGCTCTTTACTTGACGGTTAAGTGCGCTCACAATGCCCTGCGAACAAGTAGCGCCCATTCCCAGCGGGTTCCCGATAACTATGATGGGTTCGCCTATCATTACGTTGCCCGAACTTCCTTTTTCCAGTGCCGGCAGCGGTTTCTCAACGTCAACCTTTATAACCGCCAGGTCCAGGGAAGGATCATTTCCCCATATCTCCCCGGCAACTGTCCGGCCGTCAGCCAGTTTTACCTTGATCCATTCGGTGTTGATAACCACGTGCTCGTTGGTGAGTATGAATCCTTCCGGGTCCACTATAATGCCCGTCCCCAGATTCAGGTTCTTTTCCGCAGGCGCCCCGTAGAAGCGGCGGAAAAACTCCCTTGCCCGGGGAGGGAAATCATGCTCGAGGATACCCAGGTCAAGTTCTTTGGACAACGGCTTGGAGCTTAAGTTCACTACTGCCGGACTGGCCTCACGAAAGACCCGGACCGCCTCGGTCTCGCGGGAAGAAGAAAACAGAGCTCCGCGCTGGAACCATACCAGGGCTGCCGCGGCCAGCAGGAGAACCAGGAACAGAAGCCAGCCCAGGTTCCGAAGCAATCCGCGTTCCCGGCCCCTTTCAGTCACGCATCACTCCCCGCAAAGTTCTCTGCCGGGTGCAAATAAAGACCCGCACCCAAACGACAAACCGCGTCCGCCGACATCATAAAAATGCATTCCATAACTTGTTGATGAGACCAATATAATTCACTCTTTCCCCTGAATCAAGAAAACCCGCTTTCCGCGTGTTTGAGAACAAAACGACTTGCCAGCCCGACGGATATTTATTATTATTACTCTATCGCTCTATCAAGCGTTTTACGTCGCTTAGAAGACAGATATTTTTCGTGCGAGCGACTTGAGTCGCGACTGAAGTCGCTCGTACACTGTGCTTCATTAGGAGCTTGACAAGACGTCAGCTCCGAAAAATCGCGATATTATCCGTTTAAATTTAAGGCATAGGAGAAGAGAATGGACCCTATAGTCCTGCCGTGGGGAAAAGACGAAACCGTGGACCTCGAGTTGCCCGCCTCCTGGAGGCTTAAAGGCACCAGGGAACCGGAAGCGCCTCCCGCTTCCCTGGACATTGTCGAAGAGCTGGATAAAGCGCTGCAAAAGCCCATCGGATCGCCGTCTTTAAAGGTGTTCGCTAAAGACGCCAAGACCGCGGCCATTGTGATAGACGACCGTACCCGGCCGACCCCCGTACACCGGATCGCCCGGCGAGTGGTGGAGGAGCTCGAAGGAGCAGGCATGACCCGCGACAACATGACCATTGTCATCGCGCTGGGCACCCACCGCGACATGACGGAGGAGGAGATAAAAGAAAGGGTAGGGGAGGAGACAGCGAGCACGGTACGGGTTATCAATCACAGGTACGAGGACGCGTCGAAACTGGTAAGCGCGGGCAAGAGCCGGCGCTTCCGTCTTCCCTGCTCTTTCAACCGGGAGGTCATGAACGCGGACGTGGTGGTATCCATAGGCTGCATCGAGGCCCACGAGCAGGCCGGCGTGGGTGGAGGATACAAGAACATAATGCCGGGAGTCTCCGACCCTGCTCCAATATATAAGACCCATGCTTTCAAGTTCCAGAAGCCTCCCCGCATCTCCAGCTCGGGCATGCCCAAGAGCAAATGCCGCTTCCGGCAGGCGGTGGACGACTGCGGAGAGCTTCTCGGTCCCAAGCTGTTTATAGTAAACACCGTGTTCGTCCGCGGCTTTGTGGCCGCCCTGGTGGCCGGCGATCCCATAAAGGCGCATGACGCGGGCAGGGCGGTCTACGAGAGAATGGCGGGAATAGAGCTCGACAGCGCGGCAGACATAGTGATCTCCGACGCCCGGCCGCTGGACATCGATCTGCGCGTTACCCTCAAGTCCTGCTTCAACTCCTCTGCGGCCTTGAAAAAAGGCGGCCTGTTCATCTGCGTCTCCCGCACCGAGGAAGGACTGGGCGACCTGCGGCTTCCCTCCAACATGCCTTCTTTCTCCAGGCAGGTCATAAAGGCTGCGCCTTTGAACATACTTGCTCCGACGGCCAACAAGATCAACGTCTCTCCTGACCAGGCCGCCGGCACCATCAGCCTGGTCAGGATGTTGAAGTCCTTTAAGAGGCTCTTGTTTCTGACCACCATGGAGGAAGGCATGGAGACCTTCAAGAACATGGGCATCGAGTTCTTTACCGACGGAAACAAGCTCATGGAGCGGGCGCGCGAGCTCATGCCCTCGGGGGACGTGCTGGTCCTTCCCCACGGCGGCTCGAGCTTCGTGTGCTGGGACTGAGCGCTCAGCCGTTGGCCTTCTTGATGTCCAGTGCGTCCAGCGCGATCACCCGGCGCATGATATTGGACGCCCCTTCACCGATCTGGTAGAGCTTGGCGTCGCGAAGAAGCCGAGACACGGGGTACTCCTCGGAGTAGGCGTTGCCGCCGAATATCTCCACTGCGTCGTTGGCGCACTTTACGCAAACCTCGGAGGCAACGTACTTGGCGATGGCGCTCTCCAGTGTGTCCCGCAGACCCTGGTCCTTGCGCCAGCCGGAGCGGTAAACCAGGAGCCGGGAGGCCTCGATGCCCGCCTGCATGTCGGCGATCTTGTGCTGGATCATCTGGTACTCCGAGATGGGGCGGCCGAACTGCGACCGCTCGTTGGCATAGGCAACGGAAACCTCCAGGCAGGCCTGAGCAACGCCCAGAGCGCCCGCGGCAACGGAAAGCCTTCCTCGGTCCAGGGCCTTCATGCACAGTTTAAAGCCTTCGTTCTCCTTACCGAGAAGGTTTGAACAAAGGATATAAGCGTCATCCAAAAACAGCATGCCGGTGGGAGAAGAGTGGTGGCCCATCTTGGGGGTTATCTCCTCTGAGGTAAGACCGGGAGTGTCTTTTTCGATGATGAACGCCGATATGCCCCGGCGGCCCGCTGCGGGGTCGGTCTTGGCGAATATCACGCCTGCGTCGAACACGGTTGCATTGGATATCCAGGTCTTGGTCCCGGAAAGAACGTAGAAGTGGTCGTCCTTGCGCGCCCGGCACTCGATGGCTGACACGTCCGAGCCGGCATCCGGTTCGGTGATGGCAAAGAGTCCCATCTTTTCCGCACTGAGAAGGGGGGCCAGGTACATGTCTTTCTGCTCGGGGGTCCCGTACTCGTAAATCGAGCCGGCGCAGGTCATGGCCTGCATGTTGAAAGGCGTGCGCAATGACGAGTGGACGCGGGAGACCTGTTCGCAGATCAGGGCGTGGCAAAGATACCCCATGCCCGTGCCCCCGTACTCGGGCGGAAAAGCGGCGCCGAAGAAACCAAGCTCGCCCATCTTCCCGATGAGCTCGCGCGGGAAGCGCATGGTCTTCTCGTTTTCAGAAACCTGCGGCGCGATCTCCTCGTCCGCAAACCTGCGGGCCAGCTCTTTTACCTGTCGCTGTTGTTCGGTAAGCTCAAAGTCCATTGCGTCTCCTTTCCATGGAGTAGCCCTGCCTTTTCCGTCACACCATAAAACTATATCCTTTCGGAACGTGTTTTAACAAGTCCTTGCCGGTCTCTGGCCTTGCTTTTTTTGAAGCTGCTCTGCTACATTTGATAACAAGCGTGAAAGGAGGACAGCGACATGGCTCGAGAAAAGAAAACCCGGGTTAAATATGACGAGAAGACCGGCGAGTACGTTGACAGCGCTGCTGCGCGCGGCTTTCCCATGGGCGGCATAGGCGCAGGCGGTTTCAGCCTGGGCACGGACGGCATGTTCACCGAGTTCCGGATGAACAACAACTGGATGAACCCGGTAAGGAACGTGCCCGGGACCTTTTTCGCGCTGTTCGCGGAAAAGGGCACAGGGAAGCACTCGCGCATCCTGCGGAGACAAGCTCCAAAAGCCGAGTACGCGAATATCCGGCAGGTCCGCTCGACGCGTTTTCGAGGAGAACTGCCCGGCTTCAGACTTTGCTTCGAAGACGATCTTCCGGTAGAAGTATGCCTCACCGGCTTCACCCCTCACGTGCCCCATAACATCAAGGACTCGACCCTGCCCGCGGCATGGTTCACCTTCGAGCTTAAGAACGTGGCGGACGAAGAGGTCAGACTCTCGGTGCTTTTCTCCTGGCAGAACATCCTCGGTTGCGGGGGAACGGGCCACACCGGCTTGAAAAAGCGCGGCAAGGTCCCTTACGGTCTGAAGGGCAAGCTCACCTACCGCGAATTCCAGGGCAACTACCAGGAGAAGTCCGAGACAGCGGACGGGTCACTGCTGTTCCGTACCCGGCAGAAGCCTGACCCGCGCTCCCACCGCATGGGCACTGTCGGCGAGTACTGTCTCCGGGCGATCCCGCCGCCAGGTTTCGAGACCCTGGTCTGCGAGAGCTGGGACGCGGCTTCCGAGAACCCTTCGCTGCTTGCTGAGTTTTCGGAAGGCGGGGTCCTGCCCTTGAAAGACGCGGCTGATAAGGAGCCTTCCCTGCCCGCGGGAGCAGTTGCCGTTCAAGGCGGACTGAGAGCGGGCGAGAGCTGTGAAGTCTCCTTTGTTCTGTCGTGGTGGCTCCCGGACCACGTCACTGAAAAGGAGCCGGTAAACAAGCGCAAACGCAAAAAGCACGACGGCGTCCGGGCGGGACACGTTTACGAGAACTTTCATAATGGCGCGGAGTCGGTCTCGTCATATCTTCTTTCGGAAAAGGAGCGGCTGTGGCGCGAGTCCTTCGAGCTTTCGGGATTGGTTTCCGAGTCCAGCCTGCCCGACTGGCTCAAGCGCGCGGTCAACAACTCGATTGACTCCACGCTTTGCAACACGGTGGTCTCCAGGGAGGGGGTCATGTATACGCTGGAGGGCATGAACTGGGGATGGCCTTACGGCGGGCTTACCGGCACAAATGACCAGCGGCTGTCCTCCCATCCTTACACCTCGGTCTTCTTCACTGGGCTGGACAAAAGCGAGATCGAGGCCTTCAGAAAACTCGCCGACGAGCGGGGAGCGGTCCCCCACGGCAACGGCAACTGCGATATTGCTCTGGGGGACGCTGACGTTCCTTACGGCTGGCCGGACGAGATCATCTTTGTGCTTCCCGCCAAGGAGTGGACCGACCTTACCATGAGCGAGATCATCCAGGCGGCCAAGCTCTATCGCGTAACCGGCGACAAGGAATGGCTCGACCGGTTCTGGCCGGACCTGAAGAGGATGGCCGGATATCTGGAGTCGATCAGCAGACACGGCGTACCCGAGGGAGGCACCACCTATGACGTGTGGGACTTCCCGGGTAGTTTCATATACTCGGCCACGGTGTACCTGGCCGCCTTGTCAGCCATGATCGACCTGGCAGGGGAAGCCGAGCCTTCGGAGGCCGCTGTTTATCAAGAGAGGTTTGACCGGTGCTCGGCAAGGATTAACGAGGCGCTGTGGATGGAAAAAGAAGGCTTCTTCCGAAGCACGCCTGATAAGGACACCGTTTTTACTGCTGCCCTGGCGGGCGACTGGGCGGCGCGCTACTCGGGTCTTGCGCCGGTGGTTTTACCGGCACGCGCCGCACGTCACCTGGCGCTCCAGTACCGGGTGCTTATTGAAGGGGCCCAAAAGAAGGCCGAAGCAAAGGGCAGGTTTGCTCGTCCCTGGTCGGAGGCTTTTGCCGACGGCAGGGAGAAGAAAAACATCCTGGGTTTTTTTCAGGGCAACATTCACCTGGTATACATCTGGCAGGTCCTGAGTTACCAGGCCATGGAGCACGTGTATCTCGGGCAGGCGGACAAGGGCCTGGAGGTTATGAAGATGGTTTATGACCGCATCTACAAGAAAGGCCATGCCTGGGGAGCGGGCCTCATGGGGGACGCGGACTCGGTGTATATGACCCACCCGGTGATCTGGGCCCTGTGGAACGCGTTTACAGGCGCGGCACTGGACGTGCCGGGAAAGATGCTCACACTGGGACCGCGGCCATTGCCCGGCGAAAGCAAACTGGTGATGCCTTTTTTCTTCCCCGGCTTCTGGGCGATGATGGAGCATGAAAAGGAGAGCGGCCTGACCCGGATCGAGGTCAGGAAGCACTTCGGCGAGCCGGTGGTGATTGAAAGGATCCGGCACACGCCTTTTGATGGAGACGAGCAGATGATCAAGCTGGAGTCGCCGCTGGAGATGAAAGCAGGCGCACAATGGTCGGGCGTTTTAAAAAGCGGTTAGTGCTCGGTCAAGCGTTTTTTCGTCTATTACAATATAGAAATTTTTAGTGCGAGCGAGTTAAGTCGCGAGTTCAGTCGTTCGCACACTATTGGTCAGTGTGAGCTTGACAAGACACTATCCCGGAGCATCGTATTATATTTCATCCTCCGCTTTTTCGATGTGACGCTCCGGCTTGCATGGAAAAGTAGTCCTCCAGTATCTGGCGGGCTATGGGCCCGGCTACTGAGCTTCCCGAGCCTCCGTGCTCGACCAGGACGACCATTACGATCTCGGGGTCGTCCGCGGGCGCATAGGCCAGAAACCAGGAGTGGTCCCGGTACTTGTAGGGTATGTCCTCGATGTCCTCTCCCTGATACTTCTTGCTGACCTCGGCGGTTCCCGTCTTGCCGGCGATACGGATAAAATCGCTTTTAACGTAGGAGCGCGCCGTTCCCCTTTTGCCTTCCACCACCAGCTCCATGGATTTTTGCAGCACTTTTGCGGTGTGCTCATGCAGCAGGTTTTTTCGCATTATCCGGGGACGAAAGTCGGTGACCTTGTTCTTCTGGAAGTCCTCGAAATGATGGATAAGCTGGGGTTGCATGATGGTGCCGTCGTTTGCCACAGCTTCACCGATGAGCACAGCCTGGAGAGGCGTCACCTGGAGATATCCCTGCCCAATGGAAATTGAAATGGTCTCGCCGGGGTACCAGATTTCTCCATACCTTTTCCGCTTCCACTGCCGGTCGGGGACCAGCCCGCTTTTCTCTTCCGGCAGGCCCGTCTCCACCCTGCTCCCCATGCCGAACTTTTTGGCCCAGACGGATATTCCGTCAATGCCCAGCTTTTCTCCCACCTTGTAGAAGTAAACGTCGCAGGACTGGGCGATGGCCTGTTTTAGCTCGAGTTTGCCGTGTCCATAGGTGTTCCAGCATTGGAAAGAGGTGTTCGCGAACTTGAACTTGCCTTTGCACTCGAAGACGGTCTTTGCGCTTATGATGTCCTCTTCCATTGCTGCGGCAGCCATGACGATCTTAAACACTGAGGCCGGCGGGTATGTCCCTTGAATGGCCCTGTGAAAGAGGGGGTTATAGGGATTGTTGTTGATTTTTTCCCATTCTTCAGTGTCTCTTTCGCCAACGAAGAATGCAGGATCATAGCCGGGTGTGGAAAGCATCGCCAGTATCTCGCCGGTTTTAACGTCCAATGCCACGACGCTTCCCACCTTGGCCCCCATGTGCTTGCGTGCCGTTTTCTGGAGCCTTATGTCCAGGGTGAGTACTGCGGAGAGTCCGGGCTTCTGCGGCCTTGACATCTCCCGGAGCTCTTTCATCTTTTGTTGATAGTCCTTGAACATGCGGCTCATGGGGGTCTTTAACGGTCCTCCGGATATCTCTCTGCCCAGGGCGTCCGCCAGGCGGTAGGAGATGCCGTCTCTGCCGCGCAGGGTCTTCTCGAGCGATTTCTCGAGCCCTGATTGGCCGATATTGTCTCCCATGCGGTAGCCTTTGAATTCCCTCCGGTTCAGGGTTTCCTGGTCGATCTCCCCCATGTGTCCCAAAAGGTGGCAGGCCGGCTTCGAGTTCCGGTTATACTTCCTTACCGGCTGGACCTCGATCCCCACGCCGGGCATGACCAGGCGGTCCTCTTCCACCCGGACAAGCTTTTCCCAGCTTATGTCCTCGGCAACCGCCACCGGGATGAATGGCGACCAGGAGCGGTTCTTTTCAAGCTTGCCCTCGAGCTTTTCCACCGGCACATCAAGGATGGCGGCGAGGCGCTCCAGGGCCTGATCGTTGATGTCGGCAGGAGTGACGGTCAGGTTAAAGCTCTTGCGCCAGTCAGCAAGCACGGTATGGTTCCGGTCATAGATTTTTCCCCGAATCGCGGGCACCCGGGATTTTCTAAGCTGGTTGTTCTCCGCTATAAATCCCCAGATATTGTGCTGTACGAATTGAATAAGCATGAACCTGGCAATGAGCAGCAAAAAGGCCCCCGCTATCACCAGCGTCCACTTGTTAAGCCGGTCCCGGTACTTTTGCCTTTCCGCCTCGTTCATGTAAAAGGGCATCTCAGCTCCTTACCTGTGGTCCCCGCTTGGGCTCGTAAAAACCGGGCACAGCGCGAAATACGTGGTAAAACAGCGGCACCAGAGCGGCGTTCAGCACGATTCCACCAGTCATAAGTCCCAGCTCGGTGCCTGCCAGGGAGAGCGGCTCGGAAAAGAGGTGGTAGAGGATAACGATCACCAGCCTGTCCATGAGACCAAGGCCCGCCCCCATGGTGAACCGGGGCATGGCCTCTTCCGGCGATATGCGGGAGCGCAGAAACCGGGCGGCTAAAAAGACCGCCATCCGGGAGGTCATGAAAATTCCGGTTATCTGTCCGCTCATGATGTCCTGCAACCCTCCCAGCAAAAACGCCATAATGGAGCCGTGGACAGGGTCTTTGAACATACCTATGATGACTACCATTACAAAGATGAAGTCTATAAAGAGAACGCTGGAGAAAAAGGGCGCGAGCGTGGTTTGTATCACTACCACGATGCATGCCAGTGCGAGCACGCCTATATACTGGCGGATCACTTTTTCGACCCCGGCTCGAGGATTACCATGACCTCTTCGAGCTTGGAGAAGTCTGCCTTGGGCCGGATTTTGATGCCGGGGGAGAAGCCGGCGGGGTCTTCCTTTATATCCACCACGTGTCCGACCGGCCAGCCTTTGGGGAAGACTTTCCCCAGGCCGGAGGTGATAAGCAGGTCCCCCTCTTCGAGGTCCGCCTGCTCGGTATAGAGAAGCTCGCACATGTCTATTTCCGGCCGGCCCGCCAGTATGCCGGTGTCGCGACTCCTTTGCGACATGACGTCCAGTCGGCTTCTGCGGTCGGTGATGAGCAGGATCTGGGAGCTGTGGAACCCGATGCCGGAGCCGGGCTCGTCCAGTATCTGTCCCACTGCCGCGCCTTCATAGGTTATGACCGCCATCCTCGGTTTGATTCCGTCCCTGCTTCCCCTGTCGATGGTGATGGCCTTGTTGAATCCGACCATGCTTTTGCCGATGACGCGGGCGGCGATCCAGTTCTCGATCTTTTGATGGGGCTGGAAATGAGATAGCCTCCGCAGCCTCTTGTTTTCGCTTTCAACTTCCCGGAGCCTTACCAGTTCGCGTTGCAACTCCCGGTTCTCCCGTTTCAACCTCCGGTTTTCTTCTTCCACTCCCCAAAGCCATACATACCTTTTCCAGGTGCTCTTTATTCCGTCGGAAGTCATGTTCACCACGGCCTGTGCATATCCGACCGTTGTCAAGACGGTCCGGGAGAAGAGGTTCATGTGCGAAGTCCGCCGTGAATAGGCGCCGTGGGAGAGCAGGGTGAGTGATATGAAAAGGAGAGTTGCGGGCACAACCTTTGCCTGATGGCGTCGCAACCATTCAAGAAGCATGGTCAGTCCCCTGTTCCAGCGCTGTTACTCGATTTCGATTTCTTCCAGAAGTTCGGGGTCGTCCAGCACCTTTCCGGCTCCCAGGCATACGCAGCACAACGGGTCTTCAGCCAGCATTACGGGCAGTCCGGTTTCCTCCCGGAGAAGAACGTCCATGTGGGAGAGGATAGCTCCTCCGCCGGTCAGCACAATTCCTTTATCCACTATATCGGAGGCCAGCTCCGGGGGGGTCCTCTCCAGTGCCTGGCGCACGGTGTCCACGATGGCGTTGATGGGCTCGGACAATGCCTCCAGGACTTCTTCCGATGTTATCTCCAGGGTCTTGGGAATACCGGCCACCAGGTCCCTTCCCTTGACTTCCATCTTCAAAAGTGGCGCGGAAGGATGACACACTCCCACCTGCATCTTGATGTCCTCCGCGGTCCGGTCTCCTATAAGGAGGTTGTACTTGCGCTTGATGTACTGCACGATGGCCTCGTCCATCTTGTCGCCGGCGATGCGCACCGACTGGCTGAACACTATTCCTTTCAACGATATGACCGCGACCTCGGTTGTCCCTCCTCCCACGTCCACGATCATGTTTCCGGAGGGCTCGCTGATGGGAAGGCCCGAGCCGATGGCTCCCGCCATGGGCTCCTCGACAAGGTGGACCTCCCTGGCGCCGGCGCTCTTGGCGGAATCGCGCACCGCTCTCTTCTCCACCTCGGTGATGCCGAAGGGCACGCAGATCACTATGCGGGGACGCAGCATGGTGTTTCTGTGATGGGCTTTGCCTATGAAGTACCTGAGCATGGCTTCGGTTATGTCGAAGTCGGCTATCACTCCGTCTTTCATGGGACGGATGGCCCGGATGCTGCCGGGAGTGCGTCCCAGCATCTGCTTGGCTTCTTCGCCCACGGCGCGGACCTCGTCTTTGCCGGTGCGGGGATGTTTATGCACGGCAACCACCGAGGGCTCGTTTATCACAATGCCCTTTCCCATCACGAACACCAGGGTGTTGGCCGTGCCGAGGTCGATGGCCAGATCATTGGAAAACATTGAAAATATATGTCCGAATACCATCCGTGCGTTCCCCGCCTCCCCTTAAAAAAAGCCGGACTTAAGCCTGAAATTGTGGGGAAAAAACAAGAATTTTATAAGCCGATTATTAACCATACTATCATATCAGAAACCGGCTCGGCAGACAATGGCTATAATAAGTGAACTTATCCGTTTTTCCAAGAAGCTCGCGTCGTTTTTCAATCAATTTATTTGCCGGACCGGCTTTTTATCTTCCGGTCATCTCTTCCATGGCTTCCCTTAAGTCGGAGATCAGGTTGGCGTAGCTTTCATAAAAGAAGTACGTTCCCTGCGAGAAGTTCATGAGTATGCGATTGAGCTTGGAGGGGATGTATGGAAAAAGCTTTTTCAGGTTCGCCACCCTGTACTTATAAAAGAGCAGGGCGTCATCCGCGCCCAGACCTGTGGTATCGCAATGGGGGAACCTTTCGGGGTGTTTGATGACTTCCTGGAAGCTGATGATCCGCTTGGCGGTCGCGAAAGTGATCACGTTCCCGATGCTCCAGATGTCATAGTCCTCGTAGGACACGCTGAAATCGAAGTCGATCCATTTATAGGTTCCGGTTTGTGCTTCGATGATAATGTGGTCATTCCTGACGTCTCCGTGGTGCTCGCCGTGTTCCTGGAGATACGCCAGCGCTTCGATGCACCCTATGATCTGTTCCATGATAGAGGGAAAGACGGTGTAAAAGTACTCTTCATGGTCCATGCTGAGTTCGCTCAGGTAGACGAACAAAGATTTTCCCTTTACGTACTCGATGATCCGGAGCAGGTTGTTGGCCTTGTCCCGGACGGAGAGGCCCTGCATGAAGCGCTCGTGTCCCTGCACCACTTCCAGGCAGTGGGCCTCCTTTTCCGGGCTGCGAGAGCCTTTTATAAGAAACGGCCCTTCCCGGGAGGTGAAGTCCTCGTAGAACACCATCTTGATGACCTTCCTGGAGCCTTCCTCCAGGTCGTAGGCGTACTTGACCCAGAACTTGGGCTGGTCGTCAATTCCGAACCTGCCTTCGGTAGCGTCTCCTGTCAGGAAGTAATCGTTTCCGGCGACACGCAGGACCATTCCCCCGTAGATGGACATGTAGTCGCTGGTGTCCTCGATTATCTGCACGTCGCCGTAGATGCGGCGGTTGGTGAACTCTCGGACCCGCTGTTTGATCTCTTGTGGGTCTTCAATAATCAAGGGAGGGCTCCGGAAAGGACCCGGCTAGCGTTTTTTTCCGCGGTCGTGTTGTTCTATCTTCGCCCGGATGCCGGGGCGGGCCTCCTCGAAGATGTCCCCGGCGAACTCCATGGTCCACGTCCGGTCATCGAGTGAGCGGCGCTCGACCTGTCTCATAAACCGGTTTTGAAAGTCTTCGAGCTTGTGTCCGTAGATGTGATAAGAGTCCGACTCGTCCACGTACCGGCCGAGACTGACGTTGCGGCCTGACCTTAAAGCCACCTTTTCCGCGACCTCGCGCATCAGGTGGACCAGGGCGAAGCAGTTCATGTAGGCCGCGTCATAGGCGTCGCGCGAGCGGAAACGCACGTTCAGGTTCAGCCTCCATACCCCTTGTTCGTCCTCCAGGATGCGGAACCACAACGACTGCATGCACGCGGGGTCGTCGATCCCCATGTCTTCCCACACTTTCCATACCACGGCCTGCTGTCGCCTCGAGTAAGGACTGTTGCAAAGCCCTTCCACTATATTGTCCATCTGGTTTATACTCTGTTCCCGGCCGGGCACGGTGTAATTGAAGATGCGCTGGTGATAGGTGTACTCCCAGCGGTTGTCCTCCGGGTCGCGGGGGTCCCGGCACCAGTGGTCCTTGATGCCTTCCATCACCTCCTGGCGGTACTCCTCGAGGTCTTCCAGTCCGCCCGGAAAGCAGCGATGGATAAAGGGCTCGGAGTCGGGGGCTTTAACCACCATGCGCATGGTGCAGTCCAGGCTCGGCGGATCGATATATTCTCCGGACCCGTTCTTCCTGTCGTACTCCGTCCGGATTTCGCAGCCGTGCCCGTACAGCGCGAGCAGCGACAGCTCCCACGCCTCCGCCAGGGAAGTGGCGCTCACCGCGAGCACCGGTATCGAGCCTTTAACCGCGGGAAGCTCGATGAACACGTTCTCGCGCCGGTCGCGGATAAGCGCGTCTGCTTCTTGCGCCCTGCTCATGAGGCGGTCTCTCCGCCCTGCCGGAAAATGGAGAGCACCGGGTGGGACATCATTTTTGCTTTTCTCCTTGCTTCTTTTCCGGGCTTTCTCGGAGCTCCGGCGGAAGGGGCATGTAGGATATGCGGAATACGCACTTATACTCGCTCAAGTCCGGGTCGCGGGGGAACCACAGCACTCCGATCTGTTTGCCCTCCTTGTTCTCATAAGTGAACCCCTGCTCGCCCTCCTGGAGTATCTCGAACCCCTCCCGCTTGATTCTATCCGAGAAGAACTTGCTTATGAAGTCAATCGATTGCTTGCTGCCGTAGGATGCTATAAGCATGTTTTTATTCTCGAGTACCTTAACATTCTTGAACTCGGCCTCCGGAGGAACGACCAAAGAATCGAGGATATTTTTCTTGGCTCTTTCGCGGGGAGAGAGATTGTCGTTTGGCCCCTCATCTCCGTTGCAGCCGATAGAACCGGCCGACATCAGCAAAAACGCCGTGCAAAACGCGAGTTGAAACAAAAACGGTCTTTTTACATCTCTGTAAAGTTCCCGCTTTCCTTTAGCTTGTTCTGGTCTGGTCATCTTTTTTTCCTCCCTCATGCGGGTGTTATTGAATAGAACCCACATTCCAGTATAGCCCAACTGCCGGGCAACAAGTAATGCGCTCAGCGGATCACGTCGGCTTTCATATACTCGCGCAGGACCTCCGGGACCTTGATGCTGCCGTCCTTCTGTTGATAGTTCTCCAGTATGGCCACCAGCGTCCTTCCCGCGGCCAGGCCGGAGCCGTTCATGGTATGGACCGGGCTGGTGCCCTTTTTCCAGGCAGCGGGTCGGTAGCGCAAGTTGGAACGCCGTGCCTGGAAGTCGCCGCAGTTCGAGCAGCTCGATATCTCCCGATACTTTTCCTGCCCGGGCATCCACACCTCGAGGTCATAAGTCTTCAAAGCGGAGAAGCCCATGTCTCCGGTGCACAGCAAGACCACCCGGTAGGGAAGTTCGAGGAGCTTAAGGACCCGCTCCGCGTCTTGCGTCATGGACTCGAGCTCATCAAAGCTCTTTTCCGGAGCGCATATCTTGTAAAGCTCGACCTTGTTGAACTGGTGCTGGCGGATAAGACCCCGGGTGTCCTTGCCCGCGGCTCCCGCTTCGCTCCGGAAGCAGGGCGTGTACGAGCAGAGCTTTAAGGGCAGGTCTTTTTCGAAAAGGATGTCATCGCGGAATATATTGGTCAGGGGGACCTCTGCTGTGGGGACCAGGAAGTAGTCAAAAGGGACCACGCGAAACAGGTCCTCCTCGAACTTGGGGAGGTTCCCCGACCCGACAAGGCTCTGCCGGTTGGCCATGAAAGGGGGCATGACCTCGGTATAGCCGTGCTCCCCGGTATGGAGGTCCATGAAAAAGCTGATCAGCGCACGTTCCAGCCGGGACGCCGCTCCTTTAAGCAGCGTAAACCGGGATCCCGCTATCTTGCTGCCTGCCGCAAAGTCCAGGATGCCCAGGGACTCGCCCAGTTCAACGTGGTCTTTGACCGGGAAATCGAACTCGGGCGGGTTCCCCCATTTCCTGCTCTCGACGTTGTCGTTCTCGTCCTCGCCGAAAGGGACGCTCTCATCGGGAATATTGGGTATATATAAGACCCGCTCATAAAGGTCGGACTCGAGCTTGCGGATTTCCTCGTCAAGGCCGTTGATCTCGTCTGACAACTCTCGCATGAGGGACTTTTGTTTCTCGGCTTCCTGCTTGTTGCCGTCTTTTAAAAGACGGCCTGTCTCCTTGGAACCCCGGTTGAGGCGGGACTTCATCTCATCCGCCCGGGATTTCAAGTCCTTGCGTTTGCCGGAAAGTTCCCGAACCAAGTCCAGGTCGAAATGAACGCCCCGCCGCTCAAGGGAGAGCCGCACCTGTTCCAGTCCTTGTCCATCCATGAATAGCTTGGGGTCCAGCATAAATATCTCTTTATCTAGTGACTGTTGCGAAACTCCGTTTTAGGAGTGCGCCTGCCTGTGCGTTCCGCCTGCCTGTGCCGGACACGGCAGACAGACACGCAGACAGGAAAGCTTGCTTTCGCTTACATTCAATTAAAAATAACAAAGGCTTCATTACCGGTCAAGTTGCGGCCGCACCCGGCAGTCGATCAATCTGTTTCCGAGCGTTTAAATTCCCGGGATTCGCGATTCAAAATTTTGCAAAAACAGCTTGACATTACTCCAGGGTTTGGTATATTTAATCTATTCTCAAACAGGGGACATTTCAGACGGCAACCCGAGGACTATTAAGCCAGTAATACAGGAAGCTGAAGGGGAAATACTTAAAGCTAAGGAGGAGTAAAGGTGGACTTTAACAAGGACGGAGTTACTAACCTGGGGAAGGGTTTATGGTTACTTGCGGTTTTGGCGCTGGTACTGGTGTCTTTTACCGCCCGCGCCGACAGCGAGACCATGATCAAGATGGAGCAGGGCAAGATCGAGTTTACGCGTAAGAACTACGACAAGGCGATCTCCCTGTTCAAGGAGGTGATCGCTGAGGAGCCGGAAAACGGCGAGGCCCAGCATTATATCGGTCTTTGCTACATGGGCAAGGGCGAACCCTGGAAGGCCGTCCCTTACATGAAGCGGGCGACCAAGCTTTGTCCTTGCAAGGTCACCTCCTACGAGGACCTGGCGTGGGCCACTTACGAGGCCGGCAAGCACGACGAGTCCATTCAGGCGTCCAACAAGGCGTTGGCCCTGGACCCGGACAGCGACAGGGGCAAGCTTTATAAGGGCATGAACCTGATGTCCGAGGGCTACCACGAGAGGGCTCTGCCCTACTTCAAGGACCTGGAGGACTCGGAGACTCATAAGCAATCGGCTTATTACTACCAGGGTGTCTGTATGACCAAGATGGGCAGGACAGATGAGGCCGAGGAGTACTTCGAGCGGGCCAGAAGGGCCGACCCCGATTCGGATCTCGGCCAGAACGCGGCCCGGAACCTCAAGGGCCTGGAGGGCCGGGTACCTGAAGGGCCGAAAAAGCCGTATTACATAAAGTTCCGGCTCCTTTACCAGTACGACACCAACATCGTGCCGGTGCATGAAGAAGACTATCTTCCCGAGGACGTGTCCGAGAAAGAGGACGGCCGGATAGCCACCGACCTTGACGCCCGCTACCGCTTTTTCGAGAACCAGAACTCTTATGCCCAGGTCCGCTACCTGGGCTACGGCAACTGGCACCAGGAGGAGGACAATGTAAACCTCATGTTCCACAAGGGGGTCCTCTCCGGCTTTCGTCGCTTGGAAGCCGGAGGCACCAGCTTGGGTCTGGGCGCAGCAGGGGATTACTATCACTCGACGGTGGACAACGATTACTACTCGTCGGAGTGGAGCATCCGTCCTTACCTGTCCGTGTTCTGGAGCCCGTTTACCAGTTCCCGATTTATGGGGAAGTACTTCTCGGAGACGTTTGACGAGCCCGGGGAGGACGACAACGACCGTGACAACACCGGCTATGCTTTTTCCATTTTCCAACACTTTTACGTGATGGACGGAAAGCTGAACCCCTTTGTGGGGTATGAGTACAAGCAGGTGAACGCGGAAGGCGAGAACTACAACCGCACCGAAAACGAGGTGACCGCCGGTCTGAAGGCCAGGCTGCCCCTCGAATCGCGGCTTCTTGTCTACCTGAGATACGAAGACCGGCAGTTCCCGGACAACGTATTCGACCGGGAGGAACAGGAGACCACCGCAGGGTTGCAGTACCAGATACCCGTTTACAAGTCCTTGAACGTTTACGCGGGCCTTCTGTACTCGACTGTTGACGCTAACGTGGACCTGCTGGAGTATGACCGGATGATTTACACCGGCGGACTGATGGTGGAGATTTAAAATTTAACCGGAGCTGTTTTCAGATGCCGGCAGCGGATTACATTAAAGTTTATGAGTTGCGTGTGAGCGACGCAAGTCGCGACTGAAGTTGCTCGCACAAAAAACTGCTTTTTGTAAATGACAAAGACAATCGAGAGCAAACACAGGGCTGGAACAAGGAGGTAATAAAGGATGCGAACAATAAAAGTATTAATCGGACTTTTCGTCTTACTGGTTTCCTTGCCGGCATGGTCCGCGGGTACGGGCCAGTTCACCGAGGTCCAGGGCAGCGTTACCCTGGTTCGCGCACGCGGCGGGTCCGTGCAGGGCGTAATAGGCGTGGTGGTCTCGGGGGGGGACGTTGTGCAGACTGCACGTGACTCCAAGGCCACCCTTCTTTTCAAGGACGGCAGTGTTCTTCGGCTGGGCCCTTCCACCAGCATCGAGATCGAGAAGCTGGACTACCGGGAAGATCAGGGCGTGGCCAACTCCGCCTATGACATAGCCAAGGGCACGGTCATGTTCGCGGTCGGCTCCATCTTCGGAAACAAGGGGTCCAGCTATGAAGTCAAGACGCCCACCGCGGTATCCGGAGTACGCGGCACCATCGGCATCGTCAGGGTGGGGACCCATCCCCGGACCGGCGAGCAGACCACCATGGCAGTGTCGGTCGAGGACCAGATAGTGGTCCGCGGCAACGCCGGAGGGTCCTACATGCTTATAGCAGGACAGTACTCCATGATCGGGGAGGACGGAGTTGCATCATCTCCCCAGGAGATATCCGAAGCAGACCTGGCATGGCTGATCAGCCTGGTCACGCCCCAGAATACCTGCATGGAGGAAAGGGCCAAGGACCTCCGCGAGTCGACCTCCGGCATACTGCCCATGGGAGCTGAAGGAATTGCAGACTATGATTCCCTTTTCGGAGGCGACGGCGGAGGACTGCCACCACCGGGAGACGACACGGGCGGAGGAGACGATGACGGCTCCGAGGACAACCCTTCTGATATGATCTACCAGGAGCCGCCCATGGGAACCGAACTAACCATAGAAATAGAAATCCAGCCATAAAATAAGGAGGCAATAAGATGAAAAAACATAAAACAGCATGGATCGGGTTGACAGTTGTTATAACTGTGGCCGTGGGCTTGGCCTGGATGGCATGCCGGGACATACCCAACGAAGACAACGACAAAGTGCCCGTAGAGATCAGCGTGGACCTGGAAGGTGTTGATGAGGATTCCCTCCAGGAGTCCGGCCTCAAACAGGTGGTCATGCCCGCTGCTGAAATGCAGGGCGGCAAGTTCGTCCAGCCGCCAGACCAAGAGGCTGTGCATCTCAAGATAACCATCACCAACCCCAAGGAAGTGTTCTATGTCTGGAACTTCAACGGCAAACCGGTGACCATTACCGTGGCCAACGGAGAAAACCGAGTGGTGGACGTGGAAGGATATAATATTATGACTGAAACAATCAGCGAGATCTTTCCCGCGTCCCACATGATCAGCGTAAACCCGGTCTCGGAAAGGACCATTGACCTTACCGGCGAGGCGGAGAACGTCAGGGTCATCGTGGATTACGATCTTGATACCGGCTATCTCTACGGCGGGACCATCGAGGGGATTGAGGTAGGAGGCTCGGTGCTCACATTGCCCAGGGATTATGGATGTCCTAATTATTTGGGAGTGGCCAACATGGCGGACAAAGACTGGGGACTGGTCTTTCCAAGCGTCTTGGTAGAGCTTTACTATCCCGAGGGAGGTTATGTCCTTGAGCCAGTAAATAGAATTAACCCCGCTGCAATGGGACCTATGCCTTCTTTCTACATGGATAATGTTCCCCTCGGAAAGAACATCGGTATCCACCTGTGGCACTTTACCGCGGAGTTTTATAAGGACTTGAGCGTCTACACCGGAAACACCACAACCCGGACCGACCCTTTCGTCTTCCAGGGTTTTCAGCCGAACGTAGGCATGAGGTTTTATGACCCCAGGGATATGGAGGGCTCCGACTTTCCCCAGCCTCTAACCGGTCCCCTGCAAGGTCTGACCGTCGGTTATTTCTATGATATCCCCATCTTTGCTCAAGGAGGGTTCGGTACATTTGTAGATGGGGAAATAACCGAAGAAGACACCTGTGAGGGCTCGTTATCCGGCGGCGAAATGGAGATGGCTCCAAATGCCGTAAACGGAGGATACCTGCCCGGAGTGGCAGTTTACTATTTAAACTCGGAAGACGATTGTACCATAGGCGTGGAGCTTTTGGACTGCAGCGGCGATACCGTGAGCGGGACCCTCCAGGTGGACATGAACGTAATTTGCGGGGATGAAACATGCAGCAGCGCTACAGAGGACGCCTATAACTGCTACCAGGATTGCGGCTGGTGCGGCGACGGCATATGCAGCGGACCGGAAACCGAGTCCACCTGTTTCCAGGATTGTGGAGCAGGATACGATTACCCCTACTAAGGCGGGTTGAAAACAACTGTACGGGCGGCAAGCCCTAAGTAGTGCCTGATGCGAAACTCCGTTTTCGGAGTGCAGCCTGCCTGTGCCGGACACGGCAGACAGGAAAGCATGCTTCGAGCTTTCATAAGTTCCGGCTTGCCGGAACTTACAAAAAGGCGCCTCGTAAAATGACCTCACCATGGAAAGTGCAAACCCTGAGTGTTTGCTCACAATAGTTTCTGTCGCTTACAAGACAGACCTTCTTCGTGCGAGCGACTTTTAGTCGCGACCGAAGTCGGCTTGCACCCTATGCGTCAGTGTAAGCATGACAAGCCACTGGTGCCTTGTCAAAAGCTTTTTGGGGAATAGAAAATAATCGTGCGAGCAGCTGATACCGCGATCTGTATTGGATCCGTTCCCCTTTTTTCGAGTGACAGAGCACTGGGGCCAATAGAAATTGCCGTTTATTTTTACCAGGATACGGCATATCAGTTGTGAGGCAAAGCACGAAGGAGGAAATACTCATGAACCGACCGATGAGCGTATTCACTGGGCTGGTCACTTTATTGGCCCTAGCCAGCTTGACATTGATGTCATGCAGGGACATCCCCAACGACAACGAAAAGATACCTGTAACCGTCAACGTGCAGCTTTCCGGCCTTGACAAGGAGTCCTTTTCCAACTCGGGCCAAAAGCAGGTGGTCATGCCTGCTGCCGAAAGGCAGTCGGACAAGATCATCGACCCGCCCGCGGAAGAGGCCATCCACCTCCGGATAACGCTGACCAACCCCGAAGAGGTCTTCTACGTGTGGAACTTCAACCCGGCAAAGGGTTCGGTAACCATTACCGTATCCTCCGGCGAGGACCGCGTCATCGAGGTCGAGGGATACCGGGTATACGGGGATGAGGTCCAACCTGCTTACAACGAGTTTCCCGCGGAACACATGATCACTTTGAACCCGGTTGGTGAAAGGACCCTGGACCTTACCGGCGAGTCGAAAACCGTCAGGATCGAAATGGGATATGATCCTCACACCGGCGTCATCGCAGGCGGCGCAGTACAAGGGGTCCGCTGGGGTGATACCCTCCTCGAGCTCCCGGTTGATTATGAGTGCCCTCCCAACATGTACGCAGCCAACCTGGCCGACAAACAGTGGGGGCTGGTGTTCCCCAGCATACCGGTGGATATGAGCTATACCGGCGTGCTTTCCGCAAACCAGGCCAAGGACTTTTTAAAGCCCCAGGATGTTGCCGGACCATCCTTTTATATAGATTATACCCCAAGGGGCAAGAACATCGGTGTCCATCTCTGGCACTACACCGCAAAATTTTATAAAGACTTTGAACTGTTTACCGGGGATACCGTCACCTCCACGGGAGCGTTTGCGTTTATGGGATTCGATCCCACGGTCGAGGTCGAGTTCTCGCCCGAATCTTTGCAAGGGGTGACAGTGGGTTCATATCCCTCGGTCGTGGTCCTGGCAAGCGGCGGTTACGGAGGCTTCGAGTACGGCGAGACCACCGCGGAAGACACCTGCGGCGGATACCTGTCCGGAGGTATGGTCGGCGATAAAATCGACGTGTCTCCCCTGGCGGAGGCCATGCCGGGCATGTTTTACGTTTATGTTTTTGAAGACCCGCTGATTGACGACTGCACCATTGGCGTGGAGATGTGGAGTTGCGGAGAGGAGACATCGGTATTGGGAAGCATGCAGGTGGATGCAGCCACCTACTGCGGCGACGGCTACTGCAACGGCTCGGAGGACGAGTCGAGCTGCGCTGCCGATTGCGGGGAAGTCACCCCTCCCGGTATGGCACATATCCCTGCGGGTTGCTTTGACATGGGCGACCATTTTGACGAGGGGAATCTCGATGAGCTGCCCGTGCATACCGTATGTTTGCCCTCTTTCTACATGGACCTCACCGAGGTCACCAACGCGGAGTACATGGACTGCGTAACCGCGGGAGCATGCACCGCTCCCGGCAGCACGGCAAGTTTTACCAGGGCCGACTACTACGGCAACCCGACCTATGACAACTTTCCGGTGATTTACGTGAGTTGGAACCAGGCCACAGATTACTGCACGTGGGCCGGCAAACGGCTTCCCACCGAGGCTGAATGGGAGTACGCGGCTCGGGGAGGACTGTCCGGCAAACGCTATCCCTGGGGAGATACAGCTACCGCATGTGTTGATGCAAATTACGATAATTGTATCGGAGACACCAGCGAGGTTGAAAGTTATCCGCCTAATGGCTATGGTCTCTATGATGTAGGCGGCAATGTCTTTAAATGGGTCAACGACTGGTATCAGAGCGATTATTACAGTTCGAGCCCGACCAACGATCCTCCCGGTCCCCCGTCAGGTACGTATCGCGTTTTCCGCGGCGGGAGCTGGGCCGGCAATACGCTCCACCTGCGCACTTCGTACCGGAACGGCTCCTACCCGACGGGCCAGGACGACTTCATAGGCTTCCGTTGCGCTGATGACTTGCGACTCCAGGAATGCAATGACCTGGACGACGACGGTTTCTACCTGGAGAGCGGGTGCGGAACAACCGTCGACTGTAACGACTCCAACCCCAACACCTGGAACACCTGCGAAACCTGCAAGGACAATGACAGCGACACTTACTTTGGAACCTGTAACCGTTACGACGGCATCAACGGGCCCGACTGCGACGACGCCGACGAGAACAACTGGAACTCCTGCGGGACCTGCACCGATGATGACAGCGACTCGTGGTACGTGGACTGCGACGCTTACATCAGCATCAACGGACCCGACTGTAACGACGGGAACGGGGCGATAAACCCCGGCGCTTTGGAGATCACCTGCGACGCCATTGACAACGACTGTAACGCAGGCACACCGGACGCTCCCGACTCCGACTCCGACGGCTACGACGTGTGCAATCCCCCCGAGCAGGGCGACTCGGACGGGAATACCGCTGACTGCGACGACGGGAACGGGTCCGTAAACCCCGGCGCATCCGAGATCACCTGCGACGCCATTGACAACGACTGCGACCCGGGCACCGAGGACGCTCCCGACTCCGACTCCGACGGCTATGACATCTGCGAGCCCTCAGACCCCGGCGATTTGGACGGTAATACCGCTGACTGTAACGATGCCGACGAGAACAACTGGATTTCCTGTGCAAGCTGCACGGACTCGGACAGCGATTTGTGGTACGACGGTTGCGATGCTTACATTACTATTGATGGTCCTGACTGCGACGATGGTGACGGGTCCGTAAACCCCGGCGCATCCGAAATCACCTGCGACGCCATTGACAACGACTGCGACCCGGGCACCGAGGACGCTCCCGACTCCGACTCCGACGGCTATGACATCTGCGAGCCCTCAGACCCCGGCGATTTGGACGGTAATACCGCTGACTGTAACGATGCCGACGAGAACAACTGGATTTCCTGTGCAAGCTGCACGGACTCGGACAGCGATTTGTGGTACGACGGTTGCGATGCTTACATTACTATTGAT
>CAYQTK010000002.1:0-16479 GCA_964420375.1 uncultured bacterium | reverse complement strand
GGATTTCCTGTGCAAGCTGCATGGACTCGGACAGCGATTTGTGGTACGACGGTTGCGATGCTTACATTACTATTGATGGTCCTGACTGCGACGATGCCGACGAGAACAACTGGATTTCCTGTGCAAGCTGCATGGACTCGGACAGCGATTTGTGGTACGACGGTTGCGATGCTTACATTACTATTGATGGTCCTGACTGCGACGATGCCGACGAGAACAACTGGATTTCCTGTGCAAGCTGCATGGACTCGGACAGCGATTTGTGGTACGACGGTTGTGATGCTTACATTACTATTGATGGTCCTGACTGCGACGACGGCAACTCGACAATATATCCCGGCGCTATCGAGCTCTGTGACGGAATAGACAACCAGTGCCCGGGAGACCCCTTGCACGGGACCGTGGACATGGGCTGCATGGCCCCCGTTCCTTCGGGCTGCTTCGACATGGGCGACGCCTTCTCTGAGGGGGATGCCAATGAGTTGCCCGTGCATAACGTATGCATCACCTCCGACTTCTACATGGACGTACACGAGGTGACTAATGCAGAGTATGAGCTATGCGTGACCGCGGGAGCGTGTACGGTTCCTGGAGGTACTTCCAGCCTTACAAGGACCGACTACTATGGCAACCCGACTTATGATAACTACCCGGTGATTTACGTAAGTTGGAACCAGGCCTCGGCATATTGCTCCTGGGCCGGCAAGAGGCTTCCCACCGAGGCCGAATGGGAGTACGCTGCCCGCGGCGGACTTTCCGGCCTGCGCTATCCCTGGGGCGATACTGCCAGCGCATGTGTAGATGCAAATTATAGTTCGTGCATTGGAGACACCAGCGCGGCGGAAAGTTATCCGGCCAACGGCTATGGTCTCTACGATGTAGGCGGCAATGTCTATGAATGGGTCAACGACTGGTATCAGAGCGATTACTACATTTCAAGTCCGACCAACGATCCTCCCGGACCCGCGTCAGGTACGTATCGCGTTGTGCGCGGCGGAGTTTTTGACGCCGGCGCGGGAATCTTGCGCGTTGCGGAGCGGAACGATAACGCTTCGCCTGTTGCCCAGGTCTACTCATTGGGCATCCGTTGCGCCGGGGACTGACTGAACATGGTGTATGACCAGCGCGGGTTGGAGAGGGTTTTGCCTTCCTTTTTGTAAAGGGGGCAAAGGCGCTTGATGACCTGGCCGGTGCAGTCCCTTCGCCGGAGGCGCGGCGCAACTTTTATATGGGAGTAGAGGATGCCCGCGGGCCGGTGTTTTTGTGACCACTTTTCTAAAAACGGCGCCAGCTCCGGGCACTTCCCGATTATCACCATGGTGTCCGGGGAAAGTAACCGGGCGGCCTCCACTGAGTGCAGGTTCTGAAAGTTAAAGGCCACGGCAAAGTCACGGCCGTGCCTTTTCTCCATGAGATCTACCATACCTCGGAAGGACACTGCCGAGGTCTCTTGCGCACGTTTCCGGCCCCGCTTGCCCTCGGGAGGAGAAGCCAGGTGGTTCAAACCGATCATTAAAAGCAGGACAGACAACAAAAGAATGCCCGCCCGGCGATAAGGAAAGGCTGCCGCTCCGTTTGCAAAAGCCAGGTAAAGCACCGGCACCACGGTTACGAAGTACCGCACGTCGAAAATCTGGGAGATTTTTATTAGCCGAAACGAGATAAGCGCCATGGGGAGGATAAAGCAACAGCCGACGATCGCAGAAAACATTGTCCGAAAGCCGGGAAACGGCGGCCGATACAGACCGAGCACTATGAACAAGGCGATCGGTATGAGGGACACGTGAACAACGGACTCCGGCGCGATGAAGAAGTGGAGAAATATCTCCGCGGCCCGGTGCCATATCTCGAGGAGGCCGAGTTCCGGAAAGAACCGGTGGCCATGATAGCCCAACTGTTTGAGCATGGAAGGGACCCACCCGAGGGTTATCAGGGCGCCGATGACGTTGGCGATTACTAGTCCGGCCACCCGCTTGCGGTTATTGCGGACAAGGTAAGCCAGAAGCCACAGGTCCACTCCCATGACCAGGAAAGCGAACATGTACTGGGTAAGTATGCCCAGACCGAGGCAAACGCCGAAGACCGCAATAAAAGCCGGTTTTTTGAACAGCTCGGGATCAAGTCGCGCCCGCCTGCCTGCCTCGGTGACGGCCGCGGACAAAAAAAGCAGAAGGCAGTACTGCCGGAGCTCGGTGCCGATGTAGTAGCCGGTGATGGTGAACATCCACACGCCGGGCACAAGCAAGTGATAATGCCTTTCAACCGACCGGAGCGCGGTCTGGTACATAAGTATAAACGATGCCAGGCAGATCAACAGCGGTAGGATGACGAGCGCGGGTACTGAGCTTGCGCCCGCCCACATCCAGACTCTTAGAAGCAGGAAGAAAAGCGGCGGATGGAGATCAGACCGGGCCTGTTGCCTGAAGAAGTCTCCGAGAAGCTTTTGCGGCGGATCGAGAAACCCGAAGAGCTCTTGGCGGGAGGTGACCACCGGCTCGCGCGCATGGATGAACTGCGACATCTCGATCCTTCTGCCGTTGGCTGAGAGCACGGAGCAGAGCTCGTCGTACCACAAGTACTCCTGGTCCAGGTTGTAGATATGAAGCCCGGTCCAGGCGGTGAGCAGGAGGATGAATATGATATGGTTGCGAAAGAAGCGCGCCACACGCGCCGTTTTTCCCTGTGCCATGGTTTGTAAATAATCTTTCAGGAAAGGGGCGGTGTCAAGCGGGGTTCTTCTTCCGGCGAGCCAGCAGTTGGACCACTCTCTTCTGGACGGGCCGGATAAGCCACTCCAGCCTGTTAAGCGAGGTGAGCACCGATCTGCCGCCGTAATAGAGCCCTATGAGCAGCCAGCGGTTCTTGGGAAATCGGGAGAAGATGCCCAGGATGATGGAAGGCCTCATGAAGAACCGCCGGTATCCCTTGCGCTGGATCTTATAGACGTCAATTCCGGTGACGCGGTTATAGAAAGGCTCTTCCGACCAGTAACGGAGGTTGAAGAAGTTGTATCCCGAGAAGTCGAACTCGGGGTACTCGCGCTTGGCTATCTCGAAGAGCTCGGTGCGCGGATAGACGACCACCGTGAAAAACCAGGCCCTCATAAGCCGGGAGTTCAAAGCGTAGCTGATGGTCATCTCCATCTCCTCGAGGGTTTCAGTGGGAAAACCCAGCATGAAGAAAGCCTGGGTGATGAGCTTCTCTTCGTCGGTCCAGGCGATGACCTCTTTCATCTTCTCCAGGTCGATGTTTTTTTTGATCAGCTTCTGCAGGCGGGGCGAAGCTGTCTCCACCGCATAGGTGATGGAGTAGGTCCCCGCTGCCTTCAGCTTGCGGATAAGCTCGCGGTCCATGCGGTCGCCGCGCAGGCCGTTGGGAAAAGCTATCTTGATGTCCAGGCCCCGCTCGACAATCTGGTCGCAGATCGACTTCGCCCGCGGCAGGTTAAGGTTAAAGATGTCGTCCACGATATGGAGCTCCCGGACGCCGTAGTCGTAGTAGAGGAGCTCGATCTCTTCCAGCACGTGCTCCACGCTGCGCCATCGCGGCTTCTTGCCGAAGACGTTGTGGCAGTAGACGCAATGGAAGGGGCATGCCCGGCTGGTGAAGAGCAGTGCCCACGGCCTTGCTTTTACAAAGGTGTTCATGGAAGTGAGATTGCTGTAGACGCCGAGGTCGACTAAGTCCCACGCCGGAAGGTCAAGCGAGTCCAGGTCCTCGATAGGAGGGCGCGCCCCGGTGGTGACAACCGCTCCGTCGTGGAACAGGGCGACCCCCGGTACGTCGTCCAAGGGCTTATCATAAAGCCACGCCCGGATCATCTCCTCGAAGGTGTGCTCTCCTTCGCCGATGCAGACCGCGTCCACGTTGCCGGTTAGAAGCTCCCAGTCGTAGAACACGGTCGAGTGAGAGCCGCCCAGCCACACCGGCACCTCCGGGAAAAGCGTCTTGGACATGGCCGCTGCTTCCCGCATTTCGTTGGCTTCCACCGACAGGCATGATATAAGCACCAGGTCCGGCCGGAAATCTTCCATCTGCTGTTTTATGTCGCCGGTCGAAAGGTCGTAGAGGGCTTGTTCCACCAGCTTTATGTCAAAGGTGTCGGGAAACTTCCTGCGCAGTACGGGAACGAGGCTCAGCAACCCCAGCGGAGGACCGAAGGCCATGCGGGGGAACCATTTCCCCGGCCGGATCATCATTATTCTTTTTTTATTGCTCATCCGGTTTACCAATTTAGAGCTGTCGGCCCTTGCCGGCGGATGGGGGCGAAAAGGTGTAAAATCACGAGTGCTCTGTAAAGGTTTTTCGTAGCTTACAACATAGAAATTTTTCGTGCGAGCGACGAAAGTCGCGACTAAGGTCGCTCCCACACTATACATCATTTTAATCTTGACACGGCACTAGCTTTTTATTATAGCACCTTCCCTGCTACGAAAAAATCCGTTATTATAATAGAAAGAGTGAAAACGTCGGCACAGAATAGCTGACCCTGAGGAACGCGGAAGGGACGTGCAGGCAATGATACTTCAATGCCCCAAATGTAAAAAGCAGTATAACGTACCCGAGGAGCGGCTTTCGGAGCGGGGCGTCAAGATAACGTGCCCCTCCTGCAAGCACCAGTTCATTGTCAAAAGGAAGCATGAAGAAACCGGCGAGGGAAAAAACAAAGATAAAAAGAAGTCACAAACCTCGCCGCCGAAAAGTCAGCAACAGACCAAGCCATCCCGGAAGACGCCTCCATGCGCAGTGTGCGGAGAGCCGAGCACCCACGTATTTCAGGGCCCTCCGCCTCGCCCGCTTTGCGAGTATCATTTCCAGATAGAGAAAGAAAAGGACTCGAGGTTTTTTGAAGAAGAACCCCGCTTGAGTGACGAGGAAGTCGAACAAGAAGCACCTGCGGACAACGCAATCACATCGCCCTTGAGATTCGATAGTCAAGAAGAACAACACCCCCCAAAAAAAGACGATACCGTGCCTCCGCAGGTCTCCGAGCCCGTTTTCGAGAGCTTTGACGATGAGTTCGACTTCCTTGACGACGCCGAGTCAACCGACACTACACCAGTGCCCGGCGTGTCCGGAAAAGAAATCTCTCCGCCGGAGTCCAAGCCGGAGCCGATGGCTAAGCCGGGAGATACTTTCGGCCTGGAGACCGAAGAGGCGTTCGATACCGGTGAACCCCCGGGGGCGGCTGCATCAGTTCCCGGCAGGCCGTCCACGGATGAGGGAGAGGAGAGCGGCGGCATTAAAAAGATCAGCAGTGGCGCGGAGGAGTTCTACTCCGAAGAACCCCCGCCAAACGAAGACCCCTTCCGACCCCGGGCTACTGACTCCGAGGGAGCGGATTTCACAAGTCCGTTCAGTGCAGACGAGTCGGAAGAATCCGGGGAGCTGTCTTTCAAGGCTAACGAGTTCCTTACCGGAGAGACAGCGGACGATTTTTCCGAAGAAGGCGAAAAGGAAGAAGAAGACTCTTTTGCTTTCCAGGAAAGCAGCAAAGTATCATCAGGAGACCCTTTTTCCGCGGTAAGTATGCTCGATGATGCCGAGAAAACCGCGGCTCCAGAACCGGCCCCGGCAAAGCCTGCCGCCGCCCCCATCAAAGTGCCGGCTTCAAGGCCGTCAGGGGGACGAAAAGTTGAACAGAAAAGCATCGGCTCGCCACTGCTGGTTCTCTTTTTGATCATATTCGCTACCCTGGGCTCTGCTTATGTCTCTTATGCCGGACTGGCAGACAATTTACAAAGCGAAGTCAATGCCCCCGAGATACCCGTCTCTACCTGGAAGGGAAGCCTGATTGAAAAGGCGGACGTGGACGCAACTTCTCTTAAGGTGTCGCCGGGAAAAGGGATGGGCATATCTCTGCCCGGCTCAAGCGGCAGAAAGGCCATGCAGTACTTGAGCAAAGATACCCGCACTGGGTATGACAAAGCTCTGGCAAGGATTGAACAAGCACTGGAAAAAAAGCCGCAAGACCCCCACCTGCTGGCTTTGCGGATTCATGCCCTCGCCTTTGCCGAATCAGTGGGAGCCAACGGGGAGGTAAAGCTTTCATCGCAAGACGCCCGTTCCAAGTTGAATGAAGCAGCCCCCTCTATTCGAAAGAGCGAGCCTCTACTCCGCGCCAGGGCCCACGTGCTGGTGGGAGAGAGAGATTTCCGCAAAGCCCGCGACATTCTCGAAGAATATCTTCAGAAGACCCCCTACGATTCAATCGCGCTTTCCCTCATGGGAGCATCCTATCTGTACCAGGACCCGCCGGAACCCGAGAAGGCCATCAAATACCTGGAAGCGGCGTCCGGCTTCGAGGAGGGACCGGTGCGGGCGCAGTGGGACCTTGCTCTTGCCTACCGCATGACCGAGCAGTACCAAAAAGCTGAAAAGGCGTATGAACTCATCAAGGAGAAGTCGCCGGGTCGCCAAGGGGTGGAATCGGCGCTCCGGCAAGTAAGAGAGAAAATCAAGGATGAAGAGCCATCGGTGCTGGATATAGCCCGTCCCCAGAAGAAAAAGGTCAAAAAGCCGATAAAGCAAACCGGCTCGCGGATATCCCGCAACGTGCTGGAGGTCATATCCGAGGTTGGCCCGCAAATCAAGAAGTTTGATCCGGATAAGGCCCGCCGGAGGAATGCCCCCAGCTATCGCCCAAATTACGCGCCGCCGCCGGAGGCTGCCCCTCAAAGGTAAGCAACCGGAAAGAAGATGCTCCTTTGCTTGACTTCTTCAATTAGAGGGAGTTGCCTTTTTCCGCGTTCATCCCGGTGAGGTCCCTTATTCAGGGCGGGACCTCCACTCCCGGAGGTCGGCCTTGTAGGCTTTCCTGATGCGGTTTAAGAACTCGATCATGTCCGGCTCGGCATAGTCCGGATAAGTCCACGGCAGGGTCCGGAAAGTCCCTTTCTCGAAGATGAGGGTAAGGTCTGCATAGATGCCCTTTCCGAGGTAGGGACGGTGCGCCACCGGCTTGCCGGTAGCGAGCACCAGGTTGTTCATGGACAGCATGCCCGGGTCCAGGTTGACCGACCTTCCTTCCCTTTCCCGGCAATGGTCTTCCAGCGAGTTGGTAAAAAGCTTGATGTCCGCAAGCATGCCGGGGTCGACGAGGTCTTGCATGGTAAAGAACCTGCGCAGGAGCGGACTTCCCATCTCCGCCTCGTAGTAGCCCGTAACCCGGAAGTGAAGCTCGCGGGTGGAGAAGTCCGCGGGACCGAACCGCTCGCATATCTTTTCCATGCAGGAGGCCAGCATTCCGCGGTCGGCGTATATGGCTGATATAAAGAGCTTGGCCGGCTCGGGTGCTTGGGGCTTACTCATTCCTGATACCTGCCGGTCCGTTGCAGACGCGGACACAGATGCCGCAGATGCGCTGTCCGATACCCTGTATCTTTTCGAACTGTCTTATCCTTTCCGTGCAGGGTCCCAGGTCGAACTCCAGCGGTTCTTCCTTTATTGCGTTCACGGGACAGGCTGCCAGGCATTTTTTGCAGCTCCCGCAGCCACACTGTCCTTTGTGGTCGGCCCACGGTCCGGGGTCGTCAATTTCCATGTCGGTAAGCACTGACACCAGCCTTACCTGTGCGCCTTTGTCCGGGGTGATAAGAAGGTTGCTTTTTCCGTGCCATCCTTGTCCAAGGTGGACCGCTATCTGCCGGTGACTGGCGTGGCCCTTCCAGTCCTCAAAGTCAATGATCTGGCTGGCGGGTATGGGTATGGCCTTGCAGCCGGACTCCTGGAGGCGCAGGGCCACGCCCAGTGCGGCCCGGTCCATGAGGTAGTTGACCTGTCCGTAGGCGTGCTTGTAAAGCAGGGTAGGGGCGGTAACGATTCCGTCCAGGGAATGCACTGGTATGGGAAACGCCATGGATATGGCGTAGTCAATGCCTGTCAGGTCCTGCTCGTAAGATAGCGGGAACTCGTCCCGGATAGGGGTGATATCTCCGCCGGCCACTGCGCAGGGAGCTTCATTTTTGATCCACGCTTTTATGTCGTCGTAGGCCCACTTCATGGCGGAACAACGCTTGCCTTCAGCTCCACTCTTACAGGACCGCCAGTATCTCGTCCACTGTGGTCACCGAGGTGCCGAGCTTTCCCACCACTATACCCGCGGCTATGTTCGCGGCCATGACCGCGTCAGCCAGGTCCATGCCGGCCGCAATGGCCACGGTCAATACGCTGATCACGGTGTCGCCCGCGCCGGTAACGTCGAACACCTCGCGGGCGCGGGCCGGTATATGGAGCGGATCAAGTCCGGGCCGGAAGAGGGCCATGCCTTTTTCTCCACGGGTGATGAGCAGGGCATTGCATTCAAGCTTATGAAGCAGGGTCTCCCCGGCCTTTTCCAGGTCTTCGAGGGAGTTGATGGAAATGCCCGTGGTCTGGGCGGCCTCGCTCTGGTTGGGGGTTATTATGCTTGCGCCCTTGTAAAGGTGCATGTTCTCCGGCTTGGGGTCCACGGCAAGAATGATATTATTTTGCCGGCAGGCAGGAGCCAGCTTGTCCATGAGCTGTTGGTTGATCAGTCCCTTGGCGTAGTCGGAGACGATCACTGCATCCGTGTGGGGGAGGACCTTTGCAACGGAATTCCAGAGGTTTGCGAAAGTGGACTCCTTGAGGGCTCTTTTCTCTTCCAGGTCGAAGCGGACCACCTGCTGCTGGTGGGCTATGATCCGGGTTTTGACCGCGGTGGGCCGGGCGAGGCTTTGCTGGACGCACGAGCTGTCCGCGTCAATCTCCCCCAACGCCCGGAGCACGGTCTCACCGTGGCTGTCCTTGCCTATCACCCCCGCCATTATCGCTTTCGCTCCCAGGGCCCTGATGTTGTTGACAACGTTGGCTGCTCCGCCGAGAAGCGAGGTCTCCCTGGTGACCTCGACCACCGGAACCGGGGCCTCCGGGGAGATGCGGTCGACCTTTCCCCAGATGAACACGTCGTGCATTATGTCTCCCACAACCAGCAGGCGAAGCCCGGAAAGGTCGGAAAGCCGGGAGGATATGGACTGAAAGAATTTTTCGGGCGACATGTAATTACTCGTTTTGCTGGTTTCCGAGGATACTCTCTCGTGCCGCGGGAGTAAGGTAGATATTATCTATGTCGATGCGCTGGAACGCCTCTCTTATTATTTCCAGCTTTTCCGGTCCGGTCAGGTCCTTGCGAAGAAAAAGCACGGGCTTGCCCTTTACATTGGCCAAGCCGCTTTGCGGCGAGTTCTCGCCCGGCTCGATCTCCCGCGTATCTATACCCGCGGCGCGTGCCGCAGCCAAGAGTTCCTCAATTATTCTCTCCATTTTCAACTTTTTCGATCCACTGGAACCTGCGGACCTCGTTTCTCAGGTTGTCGGCCTCTGCTGTAAGTGCGTCGACCACGTCGGAGAGTCGGTTGGCGCTGTCCACGTTTTCCTGGCTTACCACTTTGATTCTTTCCATAAGCTGGACCACCTGGCTGCTGGACTTCTTCTGCTCCTGCTGCGACTGGTTGATGTTATAGAGCATGTCGGTGATGTTCTCGATGGACTTGGTGATAAGCTTGGAGCCCTGGAGCTGCTCCTCTGCGTTGCGCTTGACCTGGAGGGAAGCCGACTTCATTTCTTCGGTGGCTTTCTGTATCTGTGTTCCGCCCTTGGACTGCTGCTGGGCGGCAACCGATATCTGGTTTACCATGTCAGCCACCTTGTCGATGGCCTTGCTGACCTGTTTGCTCGATTCGGCCTGCTCCTGGGTCGTCCTGGCAACTCCGTGGACCCTTTCCGTGGCCTGGTTGGTGCTTTCCATGATCTGTGCCAGGGACGTGCTGGCCTGGTCGGCCAGCTTGACGCCTTCCTCCACCGCCCGGGTGCCTTCTTCCACCGCTCCCACCGCCTGGCGGGATTCCTCCTGGACACCGCGGATGAGCTGGTGGATCTCCCGGGTGCTTCCCGAGGTCCGGTCGGCAAGCTGCTTGATCTCGTCGGCCACCACCGCAAAGCCGCGGCCGTGCTCGCCCGCCTGGGCCGCGATAATGGCCGCGTTCAGGGCCAGCAGGTTGGTCTGGTTGGCGATATCGTCAATAACTTTTACGATCTTGCCGATTTCCTCCACCCTGCCGCCTAGTCTTTCGATGACCTGCTGCGCGGAATGGACCACCTCGGAGATGTCGTTGATCCCCTTGGTCACCTGGGAGACTGCTTCCACGCCGGCCTCGGCGTCTTTGATCACCGACTCGCTCCACTGCGCGGTCTCGTTGGTGTTCTCCTCCACCTGGCGGATGGATGCGTCCATCTCGGCCATGCTCGACGCGGTCTCTTCGGTAAGCGAAGAAAGGTTGGACACGTTTTCCGCCACCTGGTCCAGGGCCGCGGTGGTCTCGTTTATGGAGCTGGACACGTCGCCGATGGACTGGTTCAAGATGTCCACGTTCTCGTTGATCTTCTTTATTGCCGCGCCCATCTCGAAGATGGAGCTCGAGCTCTCCTCAGCGGACGTAGACAGGGTCTCCACGTTCTCGGCGATTCCCTGGATGGTCTGGTCCATCTCGGTCATGGCAGCGGCCACGTCCTCGACAGCCTCCTCCTGCTGTCTCGAGCCCTGAGTGGTGGAACCAAGTGCCTGCCGGATCGAGTTGGTGGCCTGGTCAAGGCTCCGAGTGGCGTTCTGGATGCGGAGAATGACCGAGCCCAACTGGCCGCTCATTCGCCGCACACTCAAGGAAAGGTCACCCAGTTCGTCATTGGCGTGGTAGAACACGTCCTGATGGATTTTGCCTTCGGTGATGTCTTCCATGAAGTCCACCAGCCGGGCGATGGGCTGGGATATCTCCCGGGCGATCTGGACCACCACTCCCGCGGAGATAAGGACCACCAGGACCATGATAATGACGGATATCCAGATAAAGGTGCTCAACTGGCCCCGGTAGGTCTTCCACGGATACCCGAAAATCATGTAGTAAGTCTGCGCTTTGTCTCCCTTTCCCACGCTGAACTTGCGCGACACGTCGATCTGGGGACCGAAGTTGTTAAAGGTATAAGCGAGCTCTTTTTGTGATGATCTGTGTTTCTTCTCAAGGATATCAATTACCAGCGCGGGGAACTCTTCCCGGTAAGGGACGTCTGCGATAAGGTCAAAATACTCGCCTTCCTTTTTGGTGACCAGGTAGGTCTTGACCGGGTCGTTTTCGCTCTCCAGCAATTGGGGAAGGACCTTTTGCCGGTAGTCGAAGTCGGCCAGCTTTTCCCATTCCACTCCGCCCCTCTTTTCCGCGGCATACTGGATTTGCTTGGACTTGTTTTTTCCCACCCAGTTCTGGAGGGTGTTGGCTGCTTGCCTGTAGCCGGCGATCATGGCCAGGTAGAGGGACAAGGCCACGAGCAGAATGAGGGTGATAAGAAGCACTCTTTTCAAGGAGACCCTGACGACATTAGTTTGACCGTTCAGGGTTTCGGGTGCGCGATGGACAATAAGCCCGATTACGGGGTCCAGTATCTGTCGCCACCTGTAAAACTGGAAGATGGTGATGATTATGGAAGCGGCGATGACGCCCAGCCAGAGCACGGAGAAGTCGGCAAAGGTCATCTTGCCTTCGGTGGCCCAGAAGGCCCCGAGGGCTGCTAATCCCCCGCCCTGAAACCATGCCAGGAAGCCGAAAAGGGGCATCCAGATGGGGAAATCAAGCATGGCTTTTAAGGCCTGCTCTGCAGAGACCTCGCTGTCTTCTCCTTTCTCCAGGAACTCCGAGGCCTGCTTATAACGACGCTCCATCAGTACTATGGCATGGTAGGCCACCATGGCGGCGGTGGTCGGAAACATCCATATGAGGGCATAGCCGACCAGTTTAGTGGTTAAGGTCGGTATCAGGACCCAGATGTAGGCGATAAGAATAGCTATACCGCCGGTGGTGAGCACGCCGATCCAGAGACTTATCCGGTGCTTGGCTTTTTTAACAGTGGGATGCATCTAAGGTTCACTCCTAGTGCACATTGGTCGCGGAAGAATCTCCTTGCCGGGGAACTATCCCCAGCGGCGATTCCGACCACGCGTCCCGGCAGGTCTTACATAAAATAAATGAAAAGTTCTGGAGAACCTCGTTGGTCAGCTCCTCCTCGCTCTTCCGCTCGATCTCCTGCCACAACCGGGCGTTTTGCATAGAAGAGGTTTCCTCTGAAATATGACCGTCAAAATCGGCCACTATATGCACGGTAACAATGTATCTCGTTTGTCCCTCCCGGAAAGCCCGTCCGCAGCGGGAACAGTATTGTACGGTTTTATGAGGCATGAATAAAAATTTTCCCCCATCTCAAACGCTCGGTGAAACCCAGCCGGACATTAGTCTTTGTTCATTAAATTATAATCCAGCCGTTGCGCAAACACAAGTGTTTCCGGCGGCTGAAAATCAAACCGTTCGGATGAGGGAGGAAAAAAGCGTTATCAGAAGAATTCGAAAAAGGGCTTTAGTGATTTATGTAAAAGTAATGCCATAAGCGGAAGTTCAGACAAAACGCTTTTCATCGCGGCTAAAGCCGCTCTCACGTATTACTTTGTTTTTGCAGGTTTCTATAGTGAGGGGACGCGTTTGTTAAAACACCATGGCGGGCTTATAATCTAATTTCGATCCGGAAAAAGCGATACTTGATTATGCAGGCAGAGCGTGTGCGGTAATGGACCTTAGTCAAATCCTCAATGTGGTTTTACCCGTTTTTTTTCTTATCTGCGCGGGCTTTTTACTGGGCGTCCGGGGCTTTTTAAAAGAAGAGGTCAACACGGTCCTCTCCAGGCTGATCTTTTACGTGAGCGTGCCCGCGCTGCTGTTCCGGAGCGCTGCGCTGACCGACCTTTCCGAGGCTGTAAACGGCACAGCTATAGGTCTGCTGGCTGCCGTCTCCGTGTTTATCTGCGTCGCCGGATACCTCATGGCCTTCACTTCATCCCCGGAAAGGCGCGGGGTCATCGCGCAGGGCGCCCACCGGAGCAACATCGTGTTCATCGGCATCCCGGTCATTACCGGCGCGCTGGGAAGCGGCGAGGCGGTGATGGGCACTGCTGCGCTTCTCATCGGCGTTCTTGCGCCGATATACAACTTCCTGGCAGTGGTGGAGCTGACCTTTCCCCATTCCCAAGGACAGAGTAATTCCGAGCTCGTCTCCCGTACTGCAAAAGAAGTGGCCCTCAATCCCCTCATCCTGGCATGTGCGGGAGGATTCCTCTTTTCCGGGCTCGGCCTTGATCTCCACCCGGCAGCGGACAAGACCCTGGAACTCCTCGGAAGTATCGCCCCTCCGCTGGCGCTGTTGGTGGTGGGCGCGTCCATGAAGTTTCGAGGGATCAAGGAGCAGCTTGGCGCGTCCCTTGTGGTATCAGCCGCCAAGCTCGCCATCTATCCCGCACTGGTCTACTATCTCTTTTCTCTCTTTAACGTCTCCGGCACCTATCTCAAGGTCGCGGTGCTGCTGGTGGCGACCCCCACCGCGGTGATAAGCCACATCTTTGCCAGGGAGATGAAAGGAGACGAACAGCTCGCCGGCGCAATCATCATCATTACCACCATTCTCTCCATGATAACCATCTCCGGCTGGCTGGCGTTTTTGGGCTGACCGGACATGTTGATTCGCCGTCACTCGGTTAGAGCATAATATTCCCGGCCATGTCTCCTGGAAGCCGCGGCGGGCCTCTGGTATCATTCTTTATATGAGGCCCTTTCAACTTCTGATCAAGCCCGCGGCAGGTGATTGCAACCTGGCCTGCGAGTACTGCTTCTATCGCGAGACCACGCCCGTTCTCTACCCGGAAGAGAAGCGGCACCGGATGTCAATCGAGACCATGGACCGGGTGGTGCACGATCTTATGTCCTACCGCTTCCCGGAGACGGTCTTCTGCTGGCAAGGAGGCGAGCCCACCCTCATGGGACTTGATTTCTTCAGGGAGACCGTGCAGGCGCAGATGAAGCACGGCCAAAGCGGGCAGTCGGTGGGCAACGCCTTTCAGACCAATGCCATCCTGGTAAACGAAGACTGGGCCCGCTTCTTTGCCGAGTACAGGTTCGTGGTCGGCCTTTCCCTGGACGGGCCCCGCGAGGTCCACGACAGCTATCGCCGGACAGTAAAAGGGGAGGGCACCTTTGACCGGGTCATGGCCGCTGCCGAGCTTCTCAGAAAGCATGACGTGGCTTTCAACATCCTCTGCGTGATAAACAGCGGAAACCAGGAGCGGGCCCGCGAGGTCTACCGGTTTTTCCGGATGCAGGGGTTCGATTACATCCAGTTCATTCCCTGCCTGGAGACTGACCCGGAAACCGGGGAGGTCCTGCCTTTCTCGGCGACCCCCCAAGGGCTGGGAAAGTTCTTCAGGGAAGCGTTTGACGAGTACCGCAAAGACGGCTTTCCATACGTTTCCGAGCGCAACTTTGACGCGCTTTTGAACATCCACTTGACCGGCCGTCCGAACATGTGCACCTTCGGCAAGAGGTGCGGCGAGTACCTGGTTATCGAGCACAACGGCGACGTGTACCCTTGCGACTTCTTCGTAGAGGACAAGTGGAAGCTGGGAAACGTGTCCGAGGGCAGGCTCGCCGACTTTTTCTCCCATCACTTTATGAAGAGCTTTGCAAAGGCCAAGTCGAACCGGCCGGCCGAGTGCGAGGATTGCAAGTGGCTGGAGTGGTGCCACGGCGGCTGCTTGAAGGACCGCATTCCCCTCCGGGCATCCGGCACCGGCAAGACCTGGTTCTGCGAGGCCTACCAAGAGCTTTTCGAGTACACTTACCACGACATGCAGGAATGGGTCCGTGAGCATAAGGAAAAAGAAGCGCAGCAGGCGGCCGCGGCAGGCGCAGGAGCAAGCCCGGCAGGCGCGCCGTCGGCGAAACCGGGCAGGAATGACCCCTGTCCCTGCGGAAGCGGACTCAAGTACAAGAAGTGCTGCGGAAAGTAAGGACGCCTTGACTCGCCGCCTTCAAAAGGAAAAAGCAATGAATAGAATCCTTCTCGCAATAATAGTGTGTGCTTTATTGACGGTCGCGCCCGCAGCAAAACCGGCGGGAAAATCCTGTTTTTTTTACGCCGGAGCCGGCAAGGCCCGGATCGAGGTCTCGAAAGGAATGCCCCTGGCGGGATACGTCGATCGTTACAGTGCTCCTTCCACTGGAGTACACCACCCCGTGTTCGCCCGGGCCTTGATACTTTCCTGCGGAAAAAAGCGCGCAGCCATGGTAAACGCGGACCTTCTGTTGTCCACCCGCGAACTCGCCGGCAAGCTCAAAGAGCGCGTCTCCGACCTCGGGCTGGACCTCCTCGTAGTAACAGCCACCCATACCCATTACAGCCTGGGCGGATACGTGGACAACCCCCTGGCCGAGCTCGCGGTCATGGGTGGCTACGATCCCCATGCCGAACACATAGTCCTTTCTTCCATGGAGAAAGCGCTCCGGCAGGCTTCCCGGTCCATGCAACCGGCGCTCGCGGGCGCGGCCGCGGGAGAGTCACCAAATGTCTCGAAGAACCGGCGTCATCAGGGCGGTCCCACTGATCCTCGCATGCGCGTCATCGGTGTGTGGGACCGGGACGGAACGCTCCTTGCTATGATCGTGAACCATGCCATCCATCCCACCATCATGCCTTCCAAGACAATGAAGGTCTCCGGCGGATGCACCGGCGTTGCCGAGTCGCGGCTGGAGAAGAAGCACCCTCGCGCAGTGGCCATGTACATGAACGCGGGCCTTGGCGACCAGGGACCGGGTGTGCCTGAGATGGAGTCGGACTGGAGAAAGGTTGATTACATCGGCGCTGCGCTGGCGGACCGGGCGGATGAAATTCTTGCTGAGATCGAGCCGGCGAGCGAGGTCCGCATGACGCTTTACGAGCATATCTTCCCCATGCCTGAAGCCCGGCTGAATCCCGAGTACTCCTGCTGGTACGGGCTGAACCCTTTAATAAAGCTGCTCGGCAGGGACTTGATCCGCAAAGAAGGAAGGATCAGCGGCCTTGGCCTTAACGGAACCCTGCTGCTCTTTTCGCCCGGCGAGCTGGGATACGAGGTCCAGGCAGAACTACAAAGCCTGTTCCCCCAAAGGCTGGTGTTCGTGGTGACCCATTCCAACGACTACTGGGGATACATCATCATGCCCGACGATTACGAGACCGGCGGTTATGAGTCGTGCATGAACTTCTACGGCAAGGAGTTCGCGCCCCTGCTTATTCAAGAGTTCGAGAGGATGGTGAACAACCACGACCCGCAGTAGTGCTCTGCCAAGCGCTTTTCGTCGATTACAAGACAGAAATTTTTCGTTCGAGCGCGGAAGTCGCGACTGAAGTCGCTCGCACACTATGCGTCATTTTAAGCTTGACGAGACACTAGTGCTCTGTAAAGCGTTTTTCGTCGCTTACAAGAGAGAGCTTCTTCGTTCGAGCGCGGAAGTCGCGACTTTCCTCGCTCACACGCTATGCGTCATTTTAAGCTTGACAAGACACTAGTCCCAAAATAAGCGCATATTTTTAGGCTCGACATTTTCGCCGCCGAAC
>CAYQTK010000001.1:0-60187 GCA_964420375.1 uncultured bacterium | reverse complement strand
AAAGAACTGATTTGCCGCCGGACCAGATGCAGTAGCGTTTGGCGTTGCCTTCCACTTTGACGATCTTTGCAGAGCTTTTGAGCGTTACCTTGTTGCCGTCTTTCTCCGCATTATGACCAGGTCCCCAACCCTTGATCTGCTTTCCCCACAACAGGGTGGACTCTTCATCAGCCCCGGAGTTCGATCCCGAGTCGGAATCAACGTACTCCATGTGTATTTTGACCTTTGCGGACTTCTGTCCCTTGGAGAGCCCGGGAAGGACCGTGTAAGTGCCTGCGGGAAGTGTTTTGCCGGTAATGGACTTCTTGTTGGAGCCGCAAAGCACTGACTCGCCGCCGGACCAGATGCAGTATTTCTTGGCATTGCCTTCAACCTTGATGATCTCCGCCGTCTTGTCCAGCGTCACCTTGTTGCCGTCTATCTCGGCGTTATGACCGGGTCCCCAACCCCTGGTCTGCTTTCCCCACAGAGCCTCGGGGTCCTTGTCTTCAGCCCGCACGGAAAAACCCACGGCCAACATCAATGCCAACACGCTTACAACTACTTTTCTTTTAGTCATACTTCTCTCCTTTTCTAAAAAATGTTTATTGACTTATTATAGCATCCATTCCCTGTATTTCGAGGATTTTTTTATCGCTTCAAAAGATGATTCCCTCGCATAAGTCAAAATAGGCCTATTAGTGTTCTGAAAGAGCGACGTTCTATAGCCCCCTTGGGGCTGCAATTGGACTTTTTACAGGGGCATCAATATTGACCAGCAAAAAGGGGCAGCCTCTCCCGTATGTACAAACTTGTCCTGTGAGTTCTTTAATTTTGTGGCACTTTTAATGCCAAGACCACCCAAAACAACAGGTCGTTAAACTATTTGAACTCATTGGCTTAATTCTCTTAGCGGTGCAGGGAGGGAAAAAGGGGCAGAATAAACAGATGCATTATGCAACAGGATTTAAAAGCAACGGAGCTTTTTGCATTGGTAGTGTCTTGTCAAGCTTACACTGACGCATAATGTGCGAGCGACTTCAGTCCTGTCCCCGGAATCAACAGGCGGAATCCGGGAGATGTTGGTTTTATGCCTTTGATTTATGTATTCTTTTTCTATAGTCGGGAGCGGCGAGCACCACCACGAGGGCTACTGTTGCGATCCAGGCGAATACGTCTCCGTGGGTGGAGTAGAAGGTTTTCAGGTTTGAAGGTTTCACTATTCCGGTGAATGCCGCGGTTTCATAGATGGGTGTCTGTTGTTTTATTCTTCCAGCGGGCCCGACAATGGATGATATGCCGGTATTCGCCGACCTTGCGAAGTAGACGCGGTTCTCGACCGCGCGGAGCACTGCGTTGGCGTGATGCTGGTATGGCGCTCCGGTCCTTCCGAACCAGGCGTCATTGGTGATGGTTGTCATCAGGTTGGCCCCTTTGTCGGGGAACTTCCTTACCAGGTGGGGAAACACCAGCTCGTAGCAGATAACACAGCCGACCTCCAGGCCGGGTACGGACATGATCCTGACCTCGTCGCCCGGTGTGGTCGAGCCCACGTGTCCTTGCGAGATAGTTTCGGCAAAGAAGAACAGGTCTTCCAGCGGCACGTACTCGCTGAAAGGCACCAGTCTTATCTTGTCGTACCTCTCAGCCGGCTTCTCACCGGCCGGCGGTATCAGGTATGCGCTGTTGAACGAGCAGAGTCCGCGTGGTCCCTGTTCGCATTTTTCCATGCTGATGCCGCCGAGGAGCAGGTATGTATCGAGCTTGGAGAGGAACTTCACCAGGCTGCCTCCCTGCTCCAATTGAAGGTTGAAGTTTCCTACCGGAACGGCGGCCTCCGGCCAGATCACCAGGCGGGGGGCCTCCTTTTCCACCTTTTCGGTGAGCCGCATCTGTTTCCTCATGATCTTCCAGAAATGGGATTTGTCCCACTTTACCGCCTGGTCCACGTTGGGCTGGATGATGCCTATTGTAACCTCCGGCTGGTCCTCGAAAGCATGGTCCACCATGGGTATACGGAGGGACCCGTAAATTACCGCCAGCAAAGGCACGCCTATCCCGATAAGCACCGGTGCCAGAGCTCTCTTCATGGAGAGGTCTGGCTGACTGCGTTTTCTTTGCAGATTGATGATGACGGAGAGTACGGAGGCGTTGGTAAGCACGATGATAAAGGTGATTCCGTATGGTCCGGTGATTTCCCCGATTTGGATCATCTCAAGGAATCTGTACTGGGAGTTGGCCATAAATCCCCAGGGGAACCCTCCAAACGGGAAGTGCGTGCGGACAAGCTCGAGCACGGTCCATCCCAGCGGAGCCGCCAACAAAGGAGAGTAGCCTCCGGTTTCCACGGCGTAATGGTAGAAGATCCCGAAGGCGGCCACGAACAGTGTAAGGAGAAGCACCAGTGCGACCAGCACCAGCACGCTTATGGGAATGCTCATCTGGCCATAGGTGTTCATGGTGTAAACCAGCCAGTGGTAGAAAAGCGGATACCCGACAAGGCCGGCAACCGCGCTGACCTTTGCCGCCTGCTTTTTGCTCTCACACCGGTGGAGCGCGTAAAGAAGGGGCACCAGGCAGACCCACGCCAGCGGCCAGAGATTTATTCCCAGGAAGTTCTCAAAGACGAAGAAAAAGGCCGCGCCGGACAGGGCGGCCAGGCCGTACTTCCCGTACTTCACGTTTTTCTCTCCTGCTTCTCGATTGACTCGACCAGCCTCTTCTGTATGTCGAACATCTTGCGGGCCTGCCTGCCTCCATGGACGTGGTCGTACCCGAGAAGGTGGAGGACCCCGTGGCAGATGAGCAGGGTAAGCTCATGGTCAATGGAGTGGCCTCTTTGGCTTGCCTGCCTGATTGCGGTGTCCACGGAGATGACCACGTCGCCCAGAAAGTCGGTGGGAAAGGGATCACCTTCCACCTGGCTCCAGGCCATGACGTCGGTGGGTTCGTCGCGTCCCAGCCAGTTGCGGTTGAGTTCCTGCATTTCAGCGTCATCTGTCAGATATAGAGAGACGCCGGCGCGTTCACATCCCAAGTCGCTTAAGATAGTTTTCACTTTGTTCTTTATCTTGGTCTTGTTGGTCCTTGCTTTTCTCGGGTTCTTTATCCTTGTGCTTATCTGCATTTTGCTCCGTCTTTTTGGATTTTTCGCCGTGGGCTTTCTTGAAGGCCGAGGCCGGGTAGTCGGGCCGGTGATGATATATTGCGCCCAGGGAGTTGTTGAAGCTCCTGGCGATGACGTGGAGGTCTTTCAAAGTAAGCTCGCACTCGTCGAGCTGGCCGTCTATAAAGAACCGGTTGATGAGTTTCTGAACCATTCCTTTAAGGCGGGAAGGACTGGGGTCCCGCAGGCTCCTGGCCGCGGACTCGACCACGTCTGCCAGCATGATAATGGCCGTCTCCCTTGTCTGCGGCTTGGGCCCGGGATACCTGAAGTCGACCTCGTCCACCGGCACGTTGGTTTCATTCAATTCCTTGGCCTTCTCGTAGAAAAACAGTACCAGGCTGGTGCCGTGGTGCTGCTTGATGGCGTCAATGACCACACCCGGCAGCTTGTGTTTCTGGGCCATCTCAACCCCTTCCTTGACGTGGTTGTGAATGATAAGGGTGGACATGGAAGGGCTGAGACGGTCGTGAACGTTGCTTCCGTCCCACTGGTTTTCCGCGAAGTAGTGGGGCTTGTTCATCTTTCCCACGTCGTGGTACATGGCGCAGACCCTGGTCATGAGGGGATTCGCGCCGATTGCCTTAGCCGCGGCCTCGGCAAGGTTGCCCACCATCATCGAGTGCTGGTGTGTCCCGGGCGCACGCATGGACAGGTTCTTCAAAAGCGGCTCGTCCTGGTTAAGAAGCTCGAGCAGCTTGATGTCGGTGGCATAGCCGAAAACGGACTCGGCCACCGGCACCACGCCGGTGACTATAATGGAGGCGAAGATGCCGCCGGCCAGGCCGAACACGCTGTTTATAAGCAGGCTCTTCTGGTCGAGGAAGTCGAAGTTGATGAAGCTCATGACGATGACTAAAAGCACGTTGATAAGGCCCAGGACCACCCCGGCGCGCAGGATGGTGCTGCGCTGCCGGCATTGCTTGACCTCGCCCGCGGCTATCACCGAGCCGATCATGGTGTAGAAGAAAAACAAGAGACTGTCTTCCACAATCATCGCCCCCAGCGCAGCGGCGGCCAAAGCGAAACACAGGGCGATCTCGGAGTTCATCACCATCCGCACCAGCATGGCAGCGCCAGCCAGGGCGATGAGGTAATGAAAGTTCAAACCTTCGGGCACGCCTTCCAGGTCGAAGAACGCGGTCTTAGCCAGGATGTTTACTCCTTTCAAAGCGGCCAGGGACCCCACCAGGACCAGGGAGAGGAAAAGCATGTCCTTGGTAGAGAGCTGGAACTTGCGGATGTTCATCCTGCCGAAGGTGATAAGGGACGCGAAAAACAGTATGATGATGATAAACGATGCCGCGGACTCGTAGACCATCATTCCCGGCTCGCCCTGGAGTTCGTCGAGGATGGCGTCAATGGTTTTTATCTTGAAGGGGTCCGCCACCCGCTCGCCTTTCCTGTAAGGGACTTCGCCTTTCCAGTACTTCTTATAAGAGGTCTTGACCTGGGCTACGGCTTGTGCTTTGGCCTCCTCGGTCTTGTCCTTGTTGAAGTGAAGGTTGGGCTCCAGGAAATCCGCGGCCAGCTCGACCATTACCTCGCGCAGGGAGGGCTCCATGTCGGAGAACTTCTTCTTTGCCTTGTCGGCGATTATTTGGCGTGCCTCTTCCAGGTCTTTTATGGACTCGACGTCATCAATTATGCGGGAGGTTTTTCTGGAGGAGGAGTTTATCATGACCGCGTTGATTCCTTTGCGGTGGCTTTCCTTGAGCATAAGCTCTTTGTTGGCCACCAGGAAGGCGTCTTCACCAGAGGAATAGATGGTGTTGACAAGCTCGATCATGGCCTTTTTAAGGTCGGGCGAAAAATGTTTTTTTTCGAGCGGCTCCAGTTTTTCCGGTTTTACGGAGATGGAGAACTTATTCAAAAGCTCGCTTTTCTTGCGGGCCACTTCCGCTTCGTCTACTTGGGGGAAGGTTTCAGAGAAAGTTTCTTCTGCTTGCTTTTCTTCCGTCGCTTCTTCGTCACCGTTGTTTGCCCGTGCTTCTGCGGTCAAACCTTCTTGTGGCTCCGGCGGCGGCGGAGGCGGCGGCGGAGGCGGATACAGTTCCCTGAAGCTGTCGAAGAACTCACTGACCCTGATCCTGGTCTTCTCGTCTACCCGGGGGTCCCAGTCATATACGGCCAGTGTCTCCTGCCGGGCCTCATCCTTCTCCTTTTCCATGACCCGGAAGTTGGGAATATTTTCCACGTCGCGGGGAAGCTCGAGGTCCCGGACCATGATGATGCCTTTTTTGCCGGGCGGACTGGTGTACACGTTCTGTACCGGCTTCTCTCTGGGATAGGTGATTATAACGAGGATCGCCAGGCCGGTAAGGACATTGATGAGCCAGGACACGGTGATGGGCCGCAGCCTTGCCTGAAGGCTCGCCAGTGCGTTTCTCCACCTTTTTTGCGGGTGCTGGTTGGAAAAGCGGGCGGGCTTGTCAGGATTCCGGTTCATGTTCTCCGCCCTCCTTGCCGGCTCCCCGGCTCTTTGCTTCGTATTGCTCATAGGCCCTGATGATCCTCTGTACCAGGGGATGGCGCACCACGTCCTGCTCGTTGAACCGGATGATCTCGATCCCCGGAATCTCCTGGAGGATATTGCAGGCATGACAAAGGCCGGAGGCTTCTCCCGGGGGCAGGTCGGTCTGGGTGACGTCTCCGGTAACCACCGCCCGGGAATCAAATCCCAGTCGTGTGAGCAGCATCTTCATCTGGGGGATGGTGGTGTTCTGGGCCTCGTCCAGGATTACAAATGCGCTGTTCAAGCTTCTCCCCCTCATGAAAGCCAGAGGGGCCACTTCGATCACTCCCCTCTCCAGGAGGTGGTTGGCCTTCTCCAGGTCCATCATGTCGTAAAGGGCGTCGTACAATGGCCGGAGGTAAGGCGAGACCTTTTCCACCAGGTCGCCGGGAAGAAACCCCAGCCTCTCGCCGGCCTCCACTGCGGGCCGGGTGAGGATTATCCTCATAACCTCTCCCTGGGACAGGGCATACACCGCCTGGGCCATGGCAAGATAAGTCTTGCCGGTTCCCGCGGGACCGGTGGCAAACACAATGTCGTTTGCGCTTATGGCCTCGAGGTAGTTCTTCTGGTTGATGCTCTTGGGGGTGATGGGCTTGCCGCTGCCAATCCTGATCACGCCGGATTGATAGATTTTGTCGAGTCGTGTGGAGGGGTCGTTTTCCACCAGCCGGAAGGCCGGCTCGATATCGGCTTCCTGGACAAGGTATCCCCTTTTGATGAGCCGGGAGAGCTCCCCTATGAGCCGCTCGACCGTGGCCACCTCCGGCTCGGGTCCCAGTATGTCCACCACGTTGCCGCGGGCGCGGAGTCCTACGTCGGTAAGCTGCTCGATGCGGCGCAGGTGGCGGTGGTGTTCGCCGAAAAGACTGCGGGCCACGTCGTTGCTCTCCAGAGTTATCTGCCGGGATGTTTCCACGAAATATCCTTTTCCACTTTCCCCCTGATATTAATAGATGCGGGCAAAAAAGTCATCCCGGGAGGCAGAGGAAAGAAAAGTTATCTGAAAAACCCTTCAGCACCTTCATGCTCCATCCTCGGTGCCCGCTCCTGTTTCAGCTCCGTCATCAGGAAGTGAGATAGAACAGGTGTTGCCCCCTTCATCCACCCGGTAAGAGAAGTTCCCCCAGGGGGTCTTAAGATGGCGTTTCGAGATCAATCCTTGTTTGACCAGTACATCAAGGTTTTCCGGGTACCTGCCTTCCATGGCTGCGTATGCGGACAGGGCTCCGGAAACACGGTCCCTTTTGTAAAGAGACCACGAAGCTTGGCGCGTCAGCGTATCGCCATCCGGGTCTTTTTCCGCAAAGCGTTTTTGAAAAACGTCGGCTCCGCCCCAGGCGATTGCCGAGACCCCCACAACCAGCGCAATAACAGCCGCGACTTTGACCAAAAACCCTTTTACGTCCCGGCCCGACTCTTCAACCTCGCCTTCAGCCGGCTGGACACGGCCGGACCCCATAAGCTCCCTTATTATCTTCAGGGCCTCGAACCTTCCCATCCGGGACAGATAAACCAGGTCGTCGATTGTCCTCTCCCCGTTCACCATCTGGTAAATCTTCTCTTGCTCCGCGTCCAGCTTGTCGCGGGGACCGAACTCGCCGGGGACCTTTATGAGCTTGCGTCTCTCATCGGGGATATCCTTTTTGACGAGCGGCCACTCGTCTTTAATGCGGTAGCCGTCCATGAGCACCTGCTCGGAGCTTATGGTCTCGGTCCACTGGTGAGGATAGTTGACCGGTCCGGCCTCGAAGGAGTAGTCGCCGTCCTTCCATAGAAACAGGCTGTAGATGATCTCCAGGTTGCACAGGGAGTTCATGGAACGGAGGTCCTCCAGACTGATAAGGTTTGACTCGAGAAGATGATTCGGCAGTGACTTCAAAGTGTCCTTCTGCTTCTGGCGGGCCTCTTTCATGTCCCGCGCGGAGATCATGCCGGAACGGACCAGCATGTTGGACAGGTCAAAGGCCTCCACGTAGGGCTCGTGCCTGGCGTCGACAATATTTCCGTTATCGAAGAGGATGCTGACGTTGCGGTGCTGGTCTTTCACCCGCAGTGTTCCGCTTTTCTTTTGGTGACCGATGAGCTGGAGAATTTCCGAAATCCCGAAGTCTCTCATGCTGCCGGTGAGGGCCATGGTCTACCTCCATTTTTCCAGTTGAGAACGAAGAACGCTTACTGATATCAATATGAAGATAATATAACAAAGCACCATCAGGATGTCAGGCCCTGCGAAGCCGGAATTATACAGGTCGAGCGGGGGAGGCCACACCAGAAGGCCGCTCAACATTCCTCCGGCGATAAGACAAGTGAACACTAAGAAAAAGAAGCCCGAAGCGGTAGATCCCATGAGAAGGTGTCCGGCGCCGGGAGCGGCAATGGAGAACAACGTTGCCAGTCGGCGCCAGCGGTCCTTGTACCTTTGCACCTGGGAGCGCTTTTGCATCTTGACCTGGAGGTCTACTCCGCTGTGGGTGCGGAAAACGCTGTAACACTGGGAACAGATAAGGGGGTCCTTGGAAGGAAGATGACAGCGCATGCACATGGGCTTTCCGCAGGAGGAACACCTTTTTGCCAGTCGCGCCCGGTTCTTTATCATCCGGGTCACATTCATCGCCACCAGCGTTCCCAGGCAGACCATCAAAAACGGCAATCCCGGCGGAGGAATGCTTCCCGCCCATTTTTGCCAGGTGGCGCTGATAATGGCGGCATCCTCGGGCGTAAGCCTGGTTGCGCGCTGCCACACCAGTGACTCCGGTACTTTCAATGGCAGGAAGCAGGAGTTCAGCAGGAGCTTGTCGCCCGCCCTCCTGGAGAGGCTGGAAAGGTCTCCATCCGGCAGGGAAGCCACCCTGTCTCTGTACCTCTTACTTTCGCTCTCCTTGTTTAAGACCCGGTAGTACTGGGCCAGGTTGAAGTATATCTCCGGCCGGGTAGGCCCTGCCTTGTCCGCCAGTACCAGGGTCTCGAGCACCGCGTCCATGTTTCCCGCGGCATAGTACACCTGGGCCAGGTTGTTGAGCGCGGCCTGCCTGGACCTTTCGTCTTCCAGGGAATCCTTGTAAAGGGCCTCCGCTTCAGAGGCGCTGGTTATCCTGCCCTTCTTTATGGTAAGCCGGGCGTTCAGGAAGAAGAAGAGTACGCCGTCGGGGCCCGAGGTCATGGCGTTTTTCAACACCTGGTGATCCCCCGGCTCCGGAACGCCGTTCCTGGCACGGATCGCAGCCTGGAGGGGCTCGTCAATCCGGGTGCCGGCCATGACTCCGTAATTTTCCACCAGGAAGTTGAAAGACAGAAGCGATATGAGCCACAGGTAAACCAGCGTCCTTTCTCCGCCCGTCATGTACAATGAAAAGATCAGGAGGACCCACGCGAGAATCCACCATACAAAGAGCCCGGCCGCGAGGGGGATGAGAAGCACCACCAGCAGCAGGATTGTCCGGGTCCATGCCGGCAGTCTCTCGCGGGGAAAGATGTCTCCGAAGTCGTGCAAAAGCAGGGGAGAGTAACGGAGGACCGAGGTGATTACCAGGACGATACCGAATATCAGCAGAAACACAAAAGGCGTTGCAAGAAGTCGGGCGTACAACCGGAAAGCCGCGGGGAAATCCTGTTCGAGCTTTTTAACGCCCGCAAAGTAGTGGGAGGACGCTGTTAAAGGGTTTATCTCGCTGCCCAGGTGGTAGCGTCCCAGTGCAAACTCTACATCCGCGGACAGGGGCGAAAGCTCGCGCGCGGAACCGATAAGCCACTCCTGCACGTCCCTGTGGCCGGTCTCCCCCATGTCCACCGCCCACTCGATCATGGCCAAAGATAAAACCGGAAAGTCGCCCAGGTCGCCATCCCACTTGGCGTCCACAACATCATTGAAAGCATCGCGCGCGGAAGAGAGCTCGACTTTGTCCGAGAGCATAATCGAACGGAAACGGCTCCAGTTCTCCATGACCTTTTTGTGGGCCTGTTGGGGGGTTATTACCTTGACCTCGCCCGTGCGGCCGGGCAAAGCCTCCGGGAGAACAGCCGTTAATATCAAGGCCGCGAAGTATAAGAGATATCGGTTCATGGCATGAGTCTGATACATCCCGGATACAGCCTGCAACTTTCTTTTTTCTTCCTTGTCCAGGCGATGCCGAATGCAGGATTGATCCGCTAGTGCTCTGTCACTCGAAAAAAGGGAACAGGGCAAACGAAAATCGCGGTATCAGCCGCTCGCACGCTTCTCTTCTATTCCCAAAAAGCATTTGACAAAACATAAGCTGTCAAGCGTTCTTTGTTGCCTCCAAGAAGAATGAATTTAGTGCGAGCGACTTCAGTCGCGAATAAAGTGGCTCGCACGGTATGCGTCATTTTAATCTTGACAAGACATTAGATGTATCATACCTGCCTTTCACTGACAAATCATGATTTACCTCAGCCCATAATCCCGGCTATCCTCTCGAGCACGTCTTTGACCCCGGGCACGGACAGCATCTCCATGAGCTTGTTATAAGGCAGGGGATTGTCGGTTCCTCCGATCCTGACGGGAGGGGCCTTCAACAAGCCGTGGGCGCAGGTTGCCGTCCGGGCCACTATCTCCGCGCCCCATCCCCCGCGGGCAGGCCCCTCTTCCACGGTGACGAGCCTGCCGGTCCCGGCGACCGATTCCAATACAGTGTCCGTATCCAGAGGCGACAGGCAGCGAAGGTCTATAACCTCGGCGTCAACCCCCTCCTTCGCCAATGTTTCCGCGGCCTCCAGCGCCAGGTCCACCGTATAGAGCAGGGACACGATGGTAATGTCCCGGCCGCTTCTCACCACTTTTGCTTTGCCGAACGGCAGGAGCTCTTCCTCGTGGGGGACCTCCCCCTGTGCCAGGTAGAGGAGCTTGTGCTCGAAAAAAAGAACGGGGTTATCGCTTCGGATGGCTGTCTTCAGCATGGCCCGGCAGTCGCGGGGGGAGCTCGGCGCTGCGATGATAAGTCCGGGGACCCCCATGAGCATGGATTCGAGGCTCTGGGAGTGTTGCGCCGCCAGGGCCAGGCCCGCGCCTCCGGGAAGCCTTACCACCAGGGGAACGCGGTACTGTCCGCCGGACATGTATCTAAGCTTGGCTGCCTGGTTCACAATGGGGTCCATGGCGCAGGTGATAAAGTCGCTGAACAACAGCTCGGCCACCGGCCGCAGGCCGGACATGGCCGCTCCCACTGAAGCGCCTACTATGGCGTACTCGCTGATGGGAGTGTCCAGGACGCGCTTTTCACCGAACTCCTCTAAAAGCCCGTTGGTCACCGCCATGTAACCGCCCAGGCCCACGTCTTCGCCCAGCAGCACCACTGCCGGGTCTCGGCGCATCTCCTCTGCCAGCGCCAGGTTGATGGCCGCTGACCCGGTCAGGAGCGAGACCTCAGCCGGCGCTTGCGGCTCAGGCGGTAAAGGCTCGAAAACGTACACGTCAGTGGCCAGTTCTCGGGCATCGGGTTCGGGGGACTCGTGGGCAAAGCTCATCGCGTCCAGCACGACCTCCCGCGCCCTCGCCAGGAGAGACTCTTCAGCCTCCGGGGACAGTTTGCCTTCACCGACGAGCTTGTCCCGCTGGCGTTTTATGGGACACTTCTCCATCCAGGTCTCGACCTCTTCGCGCGTGCGGTACTGTTCGTTGTCGCCCAGCATGTGGCCGTGCCAGCGGTAGGTCACGCACTCGAGGAGCGCCGGGCCGCCGCCGTTTCTTATGTCTTCCATAAGCGCCCGGGCGGTTTCATGGACCAGCTCAACGTCGTTTCCGTCAATGGTGAGAGAGGTTATCCCATAACCCCGGGCGCGCTCGGATATCTTTTCTATCTTCATGTGCCGTTTCTGGGGCGTGAACTCTCCATAGCCGTTGTTCTCGACCACGAACAGGACGGGCAGGTCCCATATGGCAGCCATGTTCATGGCCTCGTGCACCATGCCCTGGTTGGCTGCGCCGTCACCGAAGAACGCCACTGCCGCCCGGTCTTCTGCCTTGAGCTTGAAAGCCAGTGCAGCCCCCGTTCCCAACAGGGCGGAGGCCCCCACAATACCGTTGGCCCCCAGCGCGCCGGCCTCCCGGTCGGTCACGTGCATGGTCCCGCCCTTGCCCTTGCAAAGCCCATCAGCCTTGCCGAATATCTCGGCCATCATCCGGTTAACGTCCGCGCCCTTGGCGATCATGTGGCCGTGGCCCCGGTGGGTGGTGGCGATGCAGTCGTCGGCAAGCAGTGCGGAGCATATCCCCACGGCAACCGCTTCCTGCCCCGTGGAAAGGTGTATGGCGGTAGTGGGAACAACTCCCCTTTTCCACTTTTCGAAAAGCATCTGTTCGAACTCGCGGACCAGCAACATCCGGTTCATAAGCTCGATACGGAGCGCGTCCTCATCCTCCGGCAAGGAGTAATCCCGGCACCGAAACGTCTTGTCTTCCAACGGAGACGATACCGTTGCCCATGTGTCCTTCTGAAGCAGGGACTTGTCTGCCTGCCGCTGTCTTTTTAAAATACTTCTCCACCGCGATCCCCGCTTTCTTTTCCGGGTCCCGGAATCGGCTTCCGGGATGAGATGCTCCATGCCCAGGTCTTTCAACACCTGGGGATACATCTCGAACGCGGGCTTGATCGCGGGCAGTAGCTTCATGGCCTTGGCCGGATTGCCGCGCGCAGATATCTTGCCGGTGGCCATGGCCCGGACCACGCTGAGCCTGCCCAGCCAGAACCGGTGGCCGGTGTCCGCAGACTGGAACATCTCCACGTCAGCCTCACCCTGCTCGTCGAAGCCGTACTCCGGGGGGTCACAAGTAAGGTCAACGGTCATGACCGTGTCAGGATCGCTATAGCGGAAGCGCAGCTTCAGGTTTGCGGCCACAAGCTCTTTCACCATGAACTCGTCCTGCTTGATCCGGTCGAACATGGCGGACATAACTTTCTCGAGTTCGCCGCGGTCTTTAAATACAGCCACCGCCCTAAAGCTCCTTTCCCAGCCAGTCTCTGTAGAAGCTTTCCAGGTCCGGCCGGAAGTCGTGGATTATGGGATAGCCGGGGGGAACCATCTCGACCTCGAGAAGAGCATAGCAGCCCGGGCAGTAGTACTCGCGGAGTTCCATCCACTCCGGGTTGCAGTGCATGAGCGGGGGATAGACCTCCTGCATCAGCTCGTCGCTGTCGCGAACGAAAATCCGGGCCTCGAACTTCCAGTTTTCGCGATGGTCGCCGAACTCCCGGCCGCAGTCGCACTTGATGATCCGCATGCCGTCAGCTCGCTCGACTATAAAAAGATGCGGCTGGAGGGGCAGCAGTATCCGGTCGTCCCAGCTTATGCGCTCCCGGCAATAAGCCACGAAACGCTCGAACCTGTCGCGGTCTTTGAAACGCGCCTGTATCTGCCGGAGCTTTTCGTGGTCCAGATTCCCCTCCCAAAGGTCGGCCAGGGTCTTGTCGTCATATACCTGCATCAGTCCTCTCCTTGTGAAAATGAAAAGTCAGGCGGCAGGCCCCAGAACTCCCGGAACTTGTTCCCCCACTCCACCGACAGAGCCATGCACGAGTTATAGCATTCCCGGACCGGCTTTCTAAACCCGCCTTTAATAACGCGCTGTTTCTCCCTCTCGTAAAAGTCCCGGACGGGCATGCTCCGCTCGGCGCGCTTACTCTTTATCTCCCGCCTCAGTTTCCGGGTTTCGTCCTCGTCCGCAGCGTAATCGCCAGCCGGTCCCTGCTCGATCTTTACACCGTAGACCTTGGCTGCATAGTCCGGAAGCAGGAACCCCTGGTTTACATCATCCGCCGCCCGGGAGGGCTCGCGTTCCAGCGGGTCTCCCAGGCCGCCTCCTCCCCGGAGCCACGACAGGTAGAGGTCTCCCTGCTCGTAAGGCATGGGATACGTCATTGCCCTCTTGTCCATCTCGTGTCCGCCTTCCACCATCCGGGAGATGTCCGAGTCGCCCGGGTCCCGCTCGCGCACCGGGTAGGGCCTGCCCGCGCGGGCGTTCTCCAACAGGTCGGCCTGGTGCACGTTGTGGCGATAGCCCGCGGCTGCAGGGTATCCTCCGAAGATGCCGGGAGCGGAAAAGGTGTTGCCCTCCCCGGCGTTCTGCAGGACCAGATCGTTTGTCTTCCACACCATGCGCAGCGACTCGAACCCCGATCCTCCCCGGAACCTGCCCGGTCCCGCGGTGTTCGGCTTGACCCTGCGGCCCAGGTAGAGAAGCGGCTCGAGAATCTCCCATATCTCCACGTCTGCCATGTCGCCTTCCGGGTTCCACATCGCTGCCGCAAAATCGAGCCCGTCCTTGACTGCACCCGCTCCGCCGCCCACGGTGCTGATCTCGAAGTTCAGGATGCTGCACGGCTTGCCCATGTGGTCCGTGCCCCCGCCCTGCAGTGCGTTCATGGTCATGCCGTATGAAGCCATGACCTCTTCGTGGAACCCCCGGGCGTAAAATGCCCGGCCGAGCATCCGGAAAAGTCCGGTGAACGAAGGGATAAGAAATCCCCAGGCCGCGCCCGTGCTGACCTCGGGGTTCTGGGGATTGGACCACGACCCGGGCGGGAAAAAGCTCCTGGTTGCCAGGTAAGCGCCGTCGTTGACCTTGTCGTTGGGCACCACGGTCTGGCTCAAGAGCACCCACAAGGCGCCCTGCATGGCGCTGGGCGTGCAGTTGAAGCTGTGATATCCCCACGGGCTTGCGCCGTCCATGGACAGCTCGAACTCGCCCGATCCGCCGATGTCCACCCGGAGAGGCGCGTGCATCAACGAGTCGGTCCGCGCCCGCGGAGGCAGGCCCGGCTCGTCCTTGAAGGTCACCGCGTTAAAGGTGGTCGCGTCATAGCTGCCGGGTATGGTAAGCTCTTTAATCCGGCTTACAAAGCTCTGGCGGCCTTCCTCGATGACCTCGCGCATGAAGCTCTTGAACGCGTCAATGCCTTCCTCGCGCACTATCCTCTCCACTGCGTCGCGGATCATGTGGCAGCCGGCTATGCGGGTCCTTTCATCCAGCTTCCAGTACTTGGGCGTTCTCACTCTCATCTCGCACATTATTTCGTGGTGCCGGAACAGAGTGTCTTTCTCCCCCACCTTGAGCGCGGTCAGTGCCAGTCCGTCTTCGTACCGGGAGGTCGGTCCTACCGGCACGCTCCCGGGGGTTGACGCCCCGATGTCGATCACGTGGGTCACTCCTCCGGCCCAGCCCAGAAGCTCGCCTTCCCGGAATATGGGCACAAGGGTCTGCACGTCAGCGTTATGCACGTCCCCGATTACCGGGTCGTTGTTTGAAAAGATGTCTCCGCCCGCTATGCCGGGGTTGTCCTCGTACCCCTTTCTTATCATGAACTTGATGGCGTCGCTCATGGTATGGACGTGAACGATTATACCGGTGGAAAGCGCTACGCTGTCGCCCTCGGGGGTGTAAAAGGCGAAGCACAGCTCGCCTATCTCCTTTACTATGGGAGACGCGCTGATGTTCATTGCCGTCTCGCGGGCGTTGACCAGGCCTCCCCGGAGCTTGGCGAATATCTTTTCGTAACGGATGGGATCGGCTTCTTTTAGCTCCAGCTTGTCAAGCCCCTGGTAGCGGCCGGTCTCGCTCCACAGCTTCTCGGAACGCTCCAGCATCTCCATGAGCGTCCGTCCCTCCCATCCCACCGGTCCTTTTGAGAAGGGACTTTTTCGCGAATGGCTTGTCATGTCTCTCTCCTTTAATCCCTCTTCTTTTCAAGGTGAAACAGCCGGTGCGCGTCAAGGCGTGCCTGCGCATCCGGCGGTACGGCAAATGTGGTTGCCGGCGACTCGATGATTGCGGGCCCGGAGATGACGTTCCCGTTTCGAAGGCCCGGCATGTCCCACACTCCCGTCTTTATCCACTCCTTGCTCCAGAAGACCGGCCGCTCTTCTTTCCAGGCAGCATGGTCAGGCTCTTTTCCCCCTTCGGGCTCTTCCGGTATGACCGGCTTTTCAATCTCGACCATGCCGGTTACAACTGCCTGGGTCACTGCGTACCCGAGTTCCGGAGACTTGGCTGCGAGCGCGTATACCCGGCCATAGGTGTCCTCGAACGCCTCGAGCAATGCGTCCAGGTCTTCGGCTGTCTCCAGCTTTTCTGGGGGACAGAGTATCTCGAGATCGTCGAGCTGTCCCATGTACTGGATGCGGAAGTAGGTCTTGTAGGTTATGGTTTTGCCACCGTGCTCGGTCTTATGGAACTCCTCTTCTATCCTGGTTTTCAGCTTTTCGCACGTCTTTTTCAGCACGCCTGTCATGGCGCTTTTCCACTCGGGCGGAAGCCCCGCTGCAATGGGGATGTCGGTGGTGGCCTCGTAACGGTACTCGAAGTCGGCGCAGGCGCAACCGAACGCGGAAAAGCCCGCGGCCCATGCCGGCACGATTACGTCTGCAAATCCAAGGCCCCGCGTATAGCCGGCCACGTGCACCGGTCCTCCGCCGCCGTAGGACAAAAGCACGTAGTTGGCGGGCGAGTACCCTTTGCCGAGCACCGTGCTCAGGACGTCGCCTTTGAGGTTCTCCTCCAACAGCTCGACCACTCCGGATGCCGCTTCATAAACACCGATGTTAAGCGGCTTTGCCACCTGTTCCCGGACGGCCTTTATAGCCCGGTCCCGATCAAGCCGCATCTCTCCGCCCAGGAAGTAATCGGGGTTTATGACGCCGAGCACAACCGAGCAGTCGGTGATGGTGGCGGTTTCCACTCCTCCGTCCGGCCAACACACTCCTATACTCGCTCCCGCGGAGTCGGGCCCGATCTCGATCCTTGCCGAGTTCGGGTTTACGCGCACGTAGCTTCCGGTGCCCGCTCCCATCGAGTCTATCTTGATCATGGGTATGGAAAGCAGGAACCTGGCCATGTCCGGGTATGCCTTGACCGTGCAGGCTCCCTCGGTGACCAGGGCGAGGTCGAAGCTGGTCCCGCCCACATCGGTGCAGACGACGTTGTCATGGCCCATATGCCGGGCAAGGTACTTCGCACCCACTACTCCGCCGATAGGCCCGGATATGAGAGTGCGGGCCAGCTCGCGGGTCTCCGCACCAATCATCCCGCCATGGGCGGCCATGACCCGGACGTCGAAATTTCCGCCCCTGTCCCTGATCCTTTCCGAGACCTTTTTAAGCTGCCCCCGCGAAGGCTCGGCAGCATAAGCTTCGATCACCGTGGTATTGAGGCGGGGCAGGTCGTTGCGCAGGGGATAGTACTCGGACGACAAGAACAGGGGCACATGCTTGCCGATCTCCTGCATCAACTCTGCGGCTATTCTGCCGACCTCCTGCTCGTGGACGGGGTTTCGATAGGAGTTAAGCAGGCAAACGCAAAGGCCCTCGATGTCTTGGTCGAGAAGCTCGGCAACCACGCCCCCCACGTCTTCCTCCTGTAGAGGCAGGACCTCTTCGCCGAAGATGTCGATCCTGCCGAACACCCCTCTCACGCGGCTTTTGGGAACTATGGGCCGGTTATGATAGTGAGTGGCCACGTGCAGCCGGTCGGAGTAGGAAAAGCCCAGGTAAGTCTGCACACCGCGCTCGAGCAGGAAGTAGTCCTCTTGTCCCTTGCTCACGATCACACCCAGCCTGAGACCGTTTCTTGAAAGCAGGCGGTTCAACATGACCGTGCCCGAGTAGATGCCCGCCACCATCAAAGGAAAAGCCTCTCCCGTTTTCATGCCCCAGTGCGAAAGCGCGTCCTCTGCACTGCGGACGAGCCCCAGCGACTCGTCTTCAGGCGTGGACCGCGCCTTGCCCACAACGAAGTCGCCGGCAGTGTCCACTATAAAGGTGTCGGTCATGGTCCCGCCCGCGTCTATGGCGAGAATCCGCGGATTGCGCTCGTTCAAGGTACTCTCCTTTCAATGTATAGAGTGCGGTCATACAAGGTGCGAGCGGCAATAATCTTGGCTCTATGTTGCTTTAACAAAACAGGCCTCATCTTCTCTCGTGCTTTTTCTATTACTTTCCGCGACCTGATAACCCGAGCTGCTCAACGTAGCCGCGGCCCTTGATCCGTTTATCCATGGCGCCGGTTAATCTTCCCTGGTAATCGAACCCGTAAATCAGGCCCTCGCCGAGCAGGGGCAGGGGCTCGGTGCTGCGCAGAGCTTCATAAGTAAAAGAAAGCGCCTTGCCCTCCTGAAAGCCGCGCCACTTTGCGGGCACGCGGACAGTGCAGCCCGCGTAGTTTTGGTGTTCTTCCCATTCCAGGACGTCGCAGTTATAGCCGGCAGGATAGAAAAGGTTCTTCTCATCCGGCCGGACCAGACCAATGTTCTTGAGCCGGAGTCCCAAAGGGGCCTCCGACCACAAGGATATGGCGTGACCCGACTCGCCGAAGCGCATGACCTCGTAACGGAAGACCCCCACCCCCGGTCTCAGGGGAAGGAGGTTCCTGCCCCACCCGTGGTCGTGGAGAGCAGGAGTGGTCATTGCAATACGTTCTCCGTGTTGTTCAACCTCCAGCCGCGCATAGGCAAAGGTGGTGTTGTGACAGTAGAGGGCGGGGGCGTAAAACCACCACTGGAATCCCTGCCAGGAGTCGAGCTCCATTTTTACGGACAGCTCCTCTTCAGGATGATGGAACAAAATGGAGTAGGCGGGCCATTCCCCCTGGTAGAACAGCCTGCCCGCGAGCTCGAGGTGGACTTTGCCGGGTGTGTAGCTTATGTCCCGGCAGACGGAATGATACTTTTTATAAGATGTATAGCCGTCTTCAGCCTGGAGGCAGAACTGGAGATCGAAGCAGTCGGCCGGCTCGAGTCCGCTGATATTTTTCACCTGGTCAAAGGGCACGCCGGTGAGTCCCAGGGTGGTGTTGAGGTTCAGGTAACGAAAGCCGCTGTCTTTTGGAAACACGATGATCACCGTGCGCAGGTCCCATGGAGAGCGCGGAAAGCGCGTTCCTTCCTGGAGGGCAGTCGGTCTCTCCGCCTGCTCCTTTTTCGAGCGGTCGAGCAGGTGGATGATCGGCTGTAGAGCGTTCTTCAAAATGGGCATTATCCCACCTGGATGCCGCCGTCCTCGAACAGGATTTGCGGGTCCTCCCACACGTTGGACAGGTCGATCATGGTGGGCGAGTTACAGGTACAGCAGTCTTCCGCCATCTCCCGCAGGCTCTTTAAGCGGGGCAGTGCAAGGATCTCCTTTACAGGCGTCTCCCGGATGTTGGCGATGGGGTGTTCGAGGTCCAGGCAGTCCTCCACGTAGCCCCGGCCGTCGACGCACATGGCCAGCTTGGGAAGATGGCAATTGTAACCCGGCTTGCCGTCTATGAAGTACTGGAAGTACCGCTCCGAGTTCAACACCGGCGCGCCATGTTTCTTCCTCTCCAGGATGTACTCGCAGACCCCCCGAAGCTCGGTAAGCGGGAGCGCCATGTTGGTCTCGGTGTAGTGGCCGCCCTGCCCGTCGTGACGGAACTCGGAGATAACGTCAAAGGATATCTGGATGCCCAGGTCGTCGTGCAGCTTGAGAAGATCGTCGATCTCGTCCTCAATCCCTTTCTGAACGCAAACGTTGGTCTGGCAGGACATCTCCGGGTACTCCGCCTTCACCCTTTTTACGCCTTTCATGAGCCTGTCGAAAAGACCGGCGGTTCCCCTGATCTCATCGTGCTTTTGCGGGTCCGAGGAATCCATGGACCACATCATCATGTCCGCATAAGGCGCGATCTCGTCCAGCCTCTCTTCCAGAAACCAGCCCGAAGTGATGAAAAGAATGGCTATGCCGCACTCCTCCTTTACGTGGCGGGCCAGCTCGCCGATGTCCTTTCTTAAAAACGGCTCTCCGCCGGAGAGGAAGGTGCCCAGAAAGCCTTCTTGCGCGGCCTCGCTGTAAAAGCGCTTCAGGTCTTCGAGCGGCACGTCCTCCCAGTCGTTGTGCTTCCACAAGCAGCTCTTGCAGTTGTTGTGGCAGCGGTTGGTCACGAAATGGCCGATCAGAAAGGGGTTCCCCTCCCCGCTGTTCCTGATCTGGACGGCTTTCATGGCCGCCTGGCCAAGGGTCTTGGCAAGCTGTGGATTCATCTTTCTCATGGTCCGCTCCTTTCCTGTTGGGTGATGTCTTCTTTCAGGGACAATGATGTCCGCTCATTGCCGATTGCATCCGCAACCAGCTCGAGCATCCTCGCCATGTGCCGCTTGCGGAGCTCGAGCCGGGGCTTCTCCTCCGGATCAATGCCAAGGAGCTTTCCCATCATGGGCCTCCACGTGAAGTAGCCCGCGATCATGGAGTAGAAGCTTAAAAGCACCTGGTCCGCGGCCATCTCGCCTCTGCGGGCGCCGGGGTATGCTTCCCGGATCATCTGAAGCCCCCGCTCGAATATGGGGGACAGCCTTTTGTGGATGGCCTCCATGTGAATGCCTCCTGCAGCCTCCCGCTGGATGATCTTCGAAAACCCTTCATTCCGGTGAAGAAAGTCCATGTAAGCCTCGATCACTCCGGCGAGCCTCTCGGTAAGCTCTCCCTCCCTGGAAAGCGTTGCCAACAGCTCGCCCTCCAGCTCCTCGAAGTAACGGTCCAAAACCGACTCGAACAGGGCCTCTTTGTTGCCGAAGTAATAATAGAGAAGCCCCTGGTTGATGCCGGACACCCGGGATATCTCCCTGGTGGTGGCCGCGTCAAACCCAGCTTCGCCGAACAGCTTCTTTGCCGCTTTTAATATCTCTTCTTTCTTGTTCGACCCTTCCATTCTCCCCCCGGATTTAGTCGCTTGACTAACCATGCTCCTCTCCTTATACCAGGATCAATTAAGGATGTCAATAAAAAATTGCAGTAAAGCTCGACTTTTTCCTTATCCGCGCCTCGTGATATAGTAGTCGTGTTGTTAAGGGCGCTTTTATTCCATTCCCCTGAAAGAGTCTTTCCCGGTTAATTCACATTCATTATTCCCGGGACAGGAAAGGACGGTAAGTTGGAAGAAGTAATCGATATCCCCGAACCCGACCCGGAAAGCAAAGAGCTGGTGGAGAAGATGCTGGCAGGCGACCGGCGTGCCCTGGCCCGGCTGATGACCATGATCGAGTCCCGGCCGCCGGGGATTTACAAGATCATGGCCCAGGTGGCTTCCCGGATGAGGGGGGTGCCGCGTCTCGGTATTACCGGTCCGCCGGGGGCGGGCAAGTCGACCCTGATAGACCAGCTCATCCGGGAGTGGCGCAGCCGGGGCTTTACAGTGGGCGCGGTCGCCGTGGACCCCTCCAGCCCCTTCAGCGGAGGGGCCGTACTCGGCGACCGGGTAAGGATGCAGGAGCACGCCCTGGACCAGGGGGTCTTCATCCGCTCGCTGGGCTCTCGCGGCTCGCAGGGCGGGCTTTCCCGGGCCACCATGGAGATGGGCTGCTTGATGGACGCCTTTGGCATGGATCGGATCATGATCGAGACCGTGGGAGTGGGTCAGACCGAACTTGACATCATCGGCATTGCCGACACCACCGTGGTGGTGCTGGTCCCCGAAGCCGGCGATACGGTGCAGACACTTAAGGCGGGCCTCATGGAGATCGGCGACCTCTTCGTGATCAACAAGGCCGACCGCGACGGCGCGGACCGGCTTTCCGTCGAGGTCCGCTCCATGCTGGAGATGCATGAGCGCGGCGAAAACTGGGAGGTCCCCGTGCTCATGGCCCAGGCCAGGAACAACATCGGCGTAAAGGAGCTGGCGGACAAGATCGAGGAGCACCAAGAGTTTTTAAAGCACAAGCCCCGTATCGGGCCTTTCCGGCAGGACTACCTGAAGAGGTGGCTGGTCGAGCTTCTCCTTGCCGAGCTTGGAGAACGGATCCGGGGGGAGCATGACGAGCAGGTCTCCGAGGTCTTCCGACAGGTGGAGAACGGTGAAATGGACCCCTACTCGGCAGCCGCCCGCATCCTGGCCAGTCCGGAAATCATGAAGTCCATGCTCCGCCTTGGGGGGGACTCCTGATCTCTGCCATGAGATTTTTTTCTCCGGTTCAGTCTTTCCCCGGCGATCATAAGCGGATCACATTAAAATTTATAAGCTGCGTGCGAGCGACTGATACCGCGACTTCCGTCGCTAGCACAAGAATCGCGGCTAAAGCCGCTCGCACGGAAAACGCGGTACCAGTCACTCGCACGGAAAATATCTAGTTCCCGTTGCAAAACTCCGTTTTTTGCGAAAGCTTGCTTTCGCTTTCATAAGTTCCGGCTTGCCGGAACTTACAAAAAGACGCCTCGTAAACTGCGAGCCTCTTGGGGAGAGCATTTCCGGAAAGCAAGCTTCCCGGCGGAGAAAGCGGACAGCTTGCTGCCGCAGTCCAAAACAGCGCCGCAAAGCAGGCAAATCCTCCATTTCGCACCGGGCACTAAATATTGATGTGATAAACTATCGCCTGCTCTCCCACTCCCTGACCAGTTCGCGGGCGGCAGCGCCGGGATCGGGCCTTGCAATGATTGATGATATTACCGCTGCACCGGACGCGTCCGCTTGTTTGATTTCGTTGATGTGTTCTCTCGTTATTCCGCCGATGGCTATAACCGGGATGTTAACTGCTGCGGCAACCTCGGTCAGGCCCCTCTTTCCGCGGGGAGGAGTCACGTCCTCCTTGGTCACGGTCTCGTACATGGCCCCGAACCCGATGTAGTCCGCTCCCGCGCTTTCGGCTTCTTTTGCTTCCTCCAGGCTGTGGGTGGATATCCCCACCGTAAAGCCCGGCGGAACAATGCTGCGGGCCGCTTCCAGGGGAAGGTCGTCCTGCCCGAGATGCACGCCGTGGGCGCCGGAAGCCAGGGCCACGTCCAGCCGGTCGTTGACTATGAACAAGCAGTCATAGCTTTGACACAGCCGGGCCATGTCCTTTGCAAGATCGCACATCTCGCCCGCAGCCAGGCTCTTCGCCCGGAGCTGAAGCACGTGCACCCCCGCGTCGAGCGACCGGCGCGCAAGAGCGATAGCATCCATGTCCTGCCGGGAGCCCGGATTGATGATGGCGTAGATGCCGGACGGCAGCTTCTTCATTTATTCCCCTCCTTCCACCTAACCTTAATCACAGAAGCGGGGTTTGCAAGGAGATACGATAGAGACAAGACGCGGTTACAATAATGTTTTTGACTTGGCGGCACATGCCGGGATATGGTGAAAGTACGAGGTGAAGGGCTGTCGCGGTCCCGTTTTGAGATAGGGAGAGAGCCGCAGCATATCAATGACAGCCATATTGTCGAATCATTTTCAACGGAGGAACGGATGGCAAAGAAAGAAGGAGATACTTTCGGCGCCCGGCTTCGCAAGCTCCGGGAGGGGGAAGGTCTTTCCCGGGCTGATCTCGGCGAGCAGGTAGGCATGGAGCCTTCCTACCTGGAAGAGCTGGAAGAGGAGAAGGTTTTTCCCCACGTGTCCGAGATCATCACCCTGTCGCGGACCTTGTCGGTGGACCCTTCGACATTTCTCGCGGACAAGCCGGTGAAGACCTCGCCGGGCAAGATGAAAAAAGCCATGGCAACAAGGACCCGGGATTACGCTTACGAGACGCTTACCGACGAGGACCCGGAAAAGCACCTCATGGCCTTCCGGGTGACCATCGACCCCAAGACGGATCATCGCAAGGTAGGCTATCAGCACGAGGGCGAAGAGTTCATCTACGTTTTGTCCGGCAAGCTGTGGATCAAGGTGGGCAGGAACACCCGGACCCTGCAGCCAGGCGAGAGCATCCGGTTCGACTCCGGCAAGAAGCACCAGCTTAAGAACCCGGGCGCGGAGCCCGCCGAGCTGCTGGTCGTTATTTTTACTCCCTGAGGTGTGGAATGTACTTTCCCTTAACCGAAGAGCAGAAGATGATCCGGGTCATGGTCGAGCAGTTCTCCCGCAAGGAAGTGGCGCCGCGGGCGGACAACGCGGACCGCACCGGCGAGTTTCCCGAAGACCTCGTTCAAGAGATGGCCCGGCTCGGCCTTTTAGGCATGATGGTCCCTGAGGAGCACGGCGGCTCCCAGGTGGGCGCGGTCGCTTACGTACTCGCGCTCATGGAGATCGCCTATGCGTGCTCATCCACCGCGGTCACCATGAGCGTGACCAACCTCTCCTGCGAGCCGCTTCTGAACCACGGCAGCCCCGGCCAGAAAGAACGGTTGCTCACGTCCATGGCCTCCGGCAAAGTCCTGGGGGCATTTGCTCTCACCGAGCCGGGAGCAGGCTCGAACCTCTCCGAAGTCAGTTGCAAGGCCCAAAAGAGAGGGGACCTCTACCTGTTGAACGGGACCAAGCTGTTTATCACCAACGGCTCGCGCGCGGGCGTCATCATCGTGCTGGCCCGCACCGGCGAGGGCGGAAGCCGGGGGCTTACAGCCTTTGCAGTGGAAAAGGACACCCCCGGTCTTTCGGTCAACAGGAAGGTGGAGAAGATGGGACTGCGCGCCAGTGACACCGCGGAGATACTCCTGGAAGACTGTGAAGTGCCTGAAGAGAACCGCATCGGCAGGGAGGGGGAAGGTTTCAAGGTCATTGCGCAGGCCCTGGATTCGGGCAGGATCGGAATCGCGGCGCAAGCCACCGGCATGCTCGCCGCATGCCTGGACCTTTCCAAAAGCTATGCGCAGGAGAGGCGCCAGTTCAACAAGCCGATCGCCGGCCACCAGGCCATCCAGTGGATGATCGCGGACATGGCGACCTCCTACGAGGCGGCGAAGCTTATGACCCTGTCCGCAGCCTCCATGAAGGAGCAGGGAAACAACTTCACCGGCGAGGCCTCCATGGCCAAGCTGTTCGCCTCCGAGGCTTTGAACCGAGCAGCATACGATGCGCTCCAGGTGCACGGCGGATACGGGTACACCACCGAGTTCCAGGTCGAGCGGCTCTATCGTGACGCCCGGGTGACCACTATCTACGAGGGGACCAGCGAGGTCCAGAAGATGGTCATCTCCAGGGAGGCGCTCCGCAGGAAGTAATTACGATAAATTACGCCGGAGGGGACAGCAGGGTTATAATAAGATGATGTCGAGAGAAGCCCCGCTTATAATACTTACCGCGCAGCGTCCCTGGGTATATCGCAAGTATCCTCCCTTCGGTGTCCTGTATCTTGCGGATTCCCTTTTACAGGCCGGTTTCCGGGTGAAGATCATCCACCGGGTGGAGGGACGCAAGCAAGCGATACTGGATGCTGTTGCAGAGGAGAGGCCCTTGTTCGTGGGGTTCAGCGTTATTGCCACCCCTTTGCTTGCCGAGGACATTGATATCTCGCAAGCGGTCCATTTTGCGGGCGTGCCGGTGGTCTGGGGCGGCATCTATCCTTCCATGGTTCCGGAGACTGCCTTGTCCGCGGATTACGTTGATTACATCCTCGCCGGGGAGGCCGAGCTTACGGTTATAGATTTTGCGCGTGTCCTTGCTGAAGGCAGCCTTCCGCGGGAGGTCCCCGGAGCGGGATACAAAGAGGACGGGCCGGTCATCAACCCGGTGGGCTCTTTCCACTCCGCCCTGGACCGCTTCCGGCCGGCGTGGGAGCTTTTGAACCTTTCCGAGTACCTGGAGTTTTTCCCTGCGCAGGGCGACCTGATGATGATGGTCTCTCTTTCCAGGGGCTGTCCCCACCGGTGTATCTTCTGTTACAACCAGTCAAACCCCGACCGCCGCCGCTTCCGCATCCACAGCACTGATTACCTCAACGAGCAGGTGGGCTATCTTAAGAAGAGGTTCAAGATCAACATGGTGAGGTGGATATCCGACAACCCCTTCGGCAAGGTTAAGCAGGGCAAAGAGGTCATCGAAGGCGTGGGCATGCCATGGGTGTCCACTGCAAGGATAGACATAGTGGACCGGGAGTTCGCGGGCTGGCTCCGGCACAGCGGCTGCCGGTTTTTGTCCTTCGGGTTCGAGTCGGGTGTGGACCGGGTCTTAAAGATACTCCGCAAGGGCTTCAGCGCGGAGCAGATCAGGGCCGGGATCGAAAACCTGGACCGGGAAGGCATCTTCGCCTCCGGCAACTGGATACAGCTTGTCCCCGGAGAGACGGAAGAAGAGAGGACCCGGACCCGCGAGTTCATGGACCAGCTCTACCGGATGAGCGGCAGGGTATATCACGACATCCAGGGACTGAGACCATATCCGGACACACCGGTGTGGGAGATGTGCCTTGACATGGGACTCGATCCCCCGACCACCAACGAGCAGTGGAGTAAGGCCCACCGTCTCGCGACCCCGCTTTTCGGATGGACTGAAAAGCGGCTTCAAAGACTTGTTCTGTCCACCCGAATTCTCTACGGCAGGGCCCGGAAGTCGCCGCCCGTAGTAAGCCCGGCCCAGTACGAGGTCATCAGAAAAAGGTTTTTAAAGGGAGAGTTCCAAGGTCCGGTCGAGGAACAAATGGCGGGGTGGCCTTCTCTAAAATACAAGATCGCCGATCCTTCCGAACAGGAGTAACAAGGTATTTGACCGGTCGCCTGTAGATGGCTATACTCCATGAAAAAGAGTTAATGATTCCGAACACTCACAACCCGAACGGGTTTCAAGGAGGAGACAGGATGAGAAAACATGGCTCGAGCAAATTGATACTGGCAAGCTTTTTGGTTTTAACCATGTCGCTGTGGATGTTCGCCTGCAAGACGCCTGAAGAGAAAGAAGGGGAAGGGAAAACCGGCACCGCGGACAAAAGGGAAAGAACGGACGCCGTAAGCACAGATACTGATCGTAAAGATTCCGGCACCGCCTCTTCCCGGGCGGAACGTCCTGCCGAGCCCACAAAAGGGTCCCCGCAAGAGGCGGATAAAGAGCTCTCCCCGGAAGAGTACTGGAATGTACAGGCAAAGTTGCAGGAGACGGTCATTGAATTTCTGAAAAAACGACTAGAAGCCTATAAAGACCTTTCCGATAAACCGGATGAGCTTAAAGAGAAGCTCAAAGAGATCAGCACGGAACAGATGAGAGCAATGAATGATATCTGGAAGCAACGGGGGATCAAACCTGCCCAAAGATTTCCCCACGGAGATAATGCTAAACAAATCAAGCGGGAACGACAAACTTATCTGAAAGACAACCCCCAAGTATTTGAACAATTAAAAGACCTCTCCCAGGAGAAAAACGAGATAATGAGCGAAATTCGGGAGTATCGGGGGGAACCGCGGCACCGACGGCGTGCAGGAAATAAAACAAGGGAGTTGCCGAAAGTGAAACGTGCCCCCGGCTCAGAAGAAGGCGGAAACCCCTCCAGGCCTTGAAACGCCACCGGGACAGAATGCATATGGAGTGACATCCGCCTTGTAAGTTGGGGGGGCTTAACAGAAAGTTTTCAGGAGTAAATAATGAAAGCTGAGTTACCCGTAATGCTGATGGTGGGGGTCCTGATGTGGGCCATAACCTTACACCCCGCATACGCAAGTACGGAAGACACCCCCTTGCACTGCGCATGGGGAGGAGATGAATGTCATTCTCCACGCCACCCCTCGTTGGTGGCTGAAAACCACGAAGACCCGAAAGGCACCGAAGAGAAGCAGGAACAAATAAAAGACGATCCTCTTCCTCCGGAAAAGTACTATCAACTGGCCCTCGAGAGGCAGGAGCTTTTGATATCCAGCTATAAGCACATGCTTAAAATACTCGAGTTCCATAAAGCTAACCCGCCCGCGGCCCGCGAAGACCTTGCGAAACATGAAAAGGAAAAAAGGGAAAAGCTGGATGCCCTGTTTAAAAAGTACGGGACCGCCCCGCGTGCGTATTACCGGTCCTGGCGGGGCACTGAAGAGCTGGAGAAAAGGTCCGAGTACCTGGACAACCATCCCGAACTCCGCGACAAACTGGCCGACAACTCGAACCGACTCCGCAAGCTGGAGAAAAAGGTGTGGACCAAGCTCTCGCCCCTCTACCGAGGCGCGGACAGGGAATATTAGTCAGCGAAGTTTCTTCAATCGCCTATCCTGGACTTGAAGTCGGGGTAGGTGCTCTGGTCACGGAGATCGGTGACCTTGCTTTCGCCGTCCTTGGCGGTCACGTTCTCGTAAACGCCATGGTCCCGCCGGACCAGCTTGGTAAAGCCCATGTCCTTTAAATCGGAGTTGCCCTTGGGAAAGGACAGAGAAGGCGCGCTGATAAGACGCTTGACCGGTCCGCCGCACTCCGGACAGACCTCAAGGGCATCCTCTTTAATGGACTGCTCCCTCTCGAAGACCTTGCCCAACCCGCACGCTTTTCCCACGTGTTCGTACTCGTAAACCGGCATGTTGGCCCTCCTACTGCTCTGTCAAGCGTTTTTCGTCGCTTACAAGATAGATATTTTTTGTGCGAGCGAGTTTACTCGCGGTAGCAGTCGCTCGCACATTATGCGTCAGTGTGGCCTTGACAACCCACTAGAGATTATTTTAACACAACCGGGAAGTCGCACCAGTGCTCTTGCCAACATTAATTACCGGCTGCTGCTCCTGTCTCCCAGACCAGGTGATAATCAAAGGCCCCGTCGTCGGAGCGCTTGAGCTCGCGGAGCCGCTTTACGGGCGTCATCCGGGCCTCGATTGCAGGTGCTTCGTCCAGTACGGCGTATACGGGAAGCTGGTTTTTATCCTTGTAGCCCCGTTCTTTCCACCTCTCGGGAAAGCGGGCCATGGAAAAAGCCAGGGAAAGGGTATAAGAGTTGGAGTGGAAAGGCACGCCCTTATATGTAAGGGGAAGGTTCTTGACCAGCACTGACTGGCCGGCCCGGAAGTCGCCCGCCTGGTCCAGGAATGCCTGTTCCACCGCCTTGGAGGCTTTGCCCGCTTCCACCCATGGCTTAATGTTCATGGCCGAGCCCGCGAACCATGCGGCACACGCGGCTGCCAGACAGATTGCGGACATCGCCGTCCACACTCGCGGACCTTGCAAGAGTGTTCGTGTCTCCCTGCCGGTGTGAAACAAATACGCCAGGAACATGGCGAAGCCGATGGAAGGCAGGTACATGACTCTCGAGAACTGGAGGTGCGGTCCCAGCCTGGCCACCGACGTGGGAGGCAAAAGCGCGATCCCTGCGAACAGGATCCCGAAAAGGGGAAGCTTCCAGCTTCCTTTTTTAAAGAAGAAGGAAACCAGGCCCAGGGCTGCTGCAGCGACAAAGAGGTAGTTGGCATAAGGTGCGGCTCCTGATCGGGCCGCGGGAAACAGCAGCCGGAGCAGGGCCATTGCCATGTTGCCGGGCCACCACGACAGGGGGGTCGCCCCTGTGGGAGGTCGAAGCTGTCCTCCGCAGCTTATGAACTTAAGCGCAAGCACTATTGCGGCAACTCCGAACAAGGCGGCCACCCCTTGCAGCCGCCTGCGCCGCGTTCTGCTTGCACCCGGCAAGAGCTCTGTGGCAAGCGCCAGCAGGGGAAGCACGTAAGCAGACTCCTTGCTTAGCATGGCTGCGAGCGCCAGTAAAAGCACGGGCGCCAGGGACCGCGCCTTGTCATCACGCCAGTCCAGGTATCCGGAAAGCGCCAGGGTGGCGAACAGCGCGGCCATGAGCCCGGCATTAGCGGAGACCCAGGCCACTGCTTCCGGGTGGAGCGGACACAGGGCGAACAAAAGCGCTGCCGCCCCCCCTCCGGCCCGGCTTTTCAAAACCCGCCTTGCCAGACCGGCCACCGCCAGGACCACCAGCATATGAAGCAGCAGGCTTACGGCCCGGTAGAGAGGGGCGTGCAGGGAGAACAGGTGATACATGGAGCTCCACGCCAAAGAGGGAACGGGCCGGAAGTAATAGAAGTTGCCTTTCCGGAGAGCCTCACCGGGATGCTCGGTAAATGTGATGGTCCGGGCCTGTTCCAGGTACCAGTAATCGTCGCAGAGAAAGCCGCCGCCCAAAGTGGGAACATACAAGATCACTGCGCACAAAAGCGCAATGCCGACAAGTAGCTGGTAGACGCGGACGTGCTTTTTCTGTTCTCCATCAAGTTCGCCGGCCGGGTTGTCTTTATCGGCATTCTCACCGGACGGCCCGGTTATACTGCCGGTTTGTCGTACTTCCCCGCTCATTTCTGGAACGCGTCCCTTGCCAGTGCTTCAGCCACTTTGAGGGACATGGCCCAGATGGTCTCCTGGGGGTTCACTCCCAGCGAGGTCGGGAAAATGCTCGCGTCCGCGAGGTAAAAGTTCTTCAAATCGTGACACTCGCCGGTGGGGCCGACCACGCTCTTTTTCGGCTTGGTCCCCATTCGGCAGGTCCCCTGCGGGTGAAAGGCCATAATCATGAAGTCGGAAGGCTTGGCCTTCTCGCGTGCCAGCTTGTCGAGCTCGGTCATCGAGTTTACTTCGGGCACCGCGAAGTTGGCGTTGATGACCTTTTTGGCCCCCGCCATAAAGAGGATACGGTTGGCTACAATCATGGCCTCGTGCAGAGTGTCCGCGTCTTCCTGTTCCACGCTGAAATGTACCTCTGCCTGGCCATTGGAGTCGGCCTTTACCTTGCCGGTGCCTTTCTCGCTTATCATTATCCCCAGGCTCGCCATGTGCCGGTACTGCCGGACCTGCTCCCAGAACTCCCGGCCGTTGCCGATTATACCGACCAACTGGGAGGCCGGGCTGGTAAAGGTGGCCTCCAACATGATGCCCTGGTCGAGGTAATCGTCAATGTAGAGGTTCTGGCATACCCCGTGATGCGAGTCTATGACCTCGTCGAAGACCCCGGTGGTCCGGCCGCAAAGGTGGAGCTTCAGGTTCTTGCCGACCTGGCCGCTACGGTTACAGATGCCGTTGTAAAGCAGAAAGGCGGGCGTGTTGAGTGCCCCTCCGGAAAGGACCACCACCCGGGCGGAGATGTCGACGTTGTGGCGGAAGTCGCCGGTCTCCCGGTCAAGCACCTTGCCGTGGACGCCGCAGACTTTTTCCTTGTCGTGTACCAGCATGGTCGCCCTGGTGTCGCAATAAAACCTGGCCCCCAGCGAGTCGGCCTCGGGAATGACCTTGACCACCATGGACTGCTTGGCGTCTTCCGTGCAGCCGTAGGAACAGTTGCCGCAGCCGCGGCAGGCGTCGGACACGTTGCGCCGGACGGGCTGGGGATGAAGACCCAGCTTCTTCGCGCCCTCCGCGATGATCTCGCCGCCTCGGCCCATGACCTCCGGCTTGACCTCCTGGATGCTCATCTCCTCTTCCACCCGGTCATAGTAAGGCGCCATGCCCGCAGGACCGAAGCCTTCAAGGCCCTGGTCTTCCCAGCTTTGCAGGACCTCGTCGGGCGCGCGGAAGCTGGTGCCCATGTTGACTACCGTGGTGCCGCCCAGGCAACTGCCCGAGGGCACCATGACCGCGGGCCAGCCCGTGGTCAGGTCCGCGCCCTGGTTGCGGTACATCTTGTTCATGGCGTCCTTTACCCGGCCGGTGAAGTCCTGGCGGAAGTAGGCCCCGCCTTCTTCCAGCACCACCACCGAGAGCCCCTTGCGGGCGAGTTCCAGGGCCACCAGGGCGCCGCCCGCGCCGCTGCCGATTATACAGACGTCCACGTCCTCCCGGACCGTGGCATGAACGTCCTTGCCAGAAACTATCATTCACGTCCTCCCTGCGCCATGCGTGCACGAAATGATCATCCCGCCTCTTCCCTGGAGAGGAGGCAATTCTCGTCATACCCCAAAGCCCGCTCAACGGACGGCTCGGAAAGGTAGACAATGAGCACCGACGTCTTCAGCATAAGGCTGCTGGCCCGCTGTATGTAGTTGCCGCTGCTTTCGAAGCCGGTAAGAACCTTGACCTGGTCCTCGCGGGAAAGGCTGGAAAACTGACGGCGATAGCCCATCACCAGAGGAGATGCCTCCAATGCCCGCAAAAGCCAGATGATGCCCGAACGGTAGAGTGAAGGCATCCGGCCGAAGTAAACATTAAGCTCGTTTATGATGTGGTCCAGGTCGGGCCTGTCATCCTCTTTTACAAAGTCGTGCACCACCGCCAAGATGAAGCTCTTTAAAGTCTCCGTAGTAGATTCGCTGAAACTGAAGCTCTCTTCGTTGTCCATAAAAGCCTCCCCTTTTTTTCCTGCTTTTGAAAACTATACTCGGCTGTCAGGTAAATTATTGATTTTACATAGTTATTATATGCACCTCCGCTTCGGTGTCAAGGCTTTCAGGAAGGAAAAGCTGCTGGCGATAAACTAAGCTTGCCGTTTTCTTACCGTTTCCATGGTCTGGTTGGCTATCTCCAGCTCTTCATTTGTCGGTATTACCAGGAGCTTCACTTTGCTCTGGTCCGAGCATATCCGCAGAGGCTTTCCGTTACATTTTTCCTGGTTTTTTATAGGGTCTACTTCTATTCCCAGGTTCTCGAGACCGGAGAGCGCTTCTTCCCTGATGGAAGGGTTGTTCTCTCCCACGCCCGCGGTGAAGACAATGGCGTCGACCCTGCCGAGGACCGCGTAATATGCCCCGATATACTTGCGGATGCGGTAGCAGAACACCTGGAGGGCAAGCCGGGCCATGTGGTCTCCCCTGTTGCTGCGGGCAAGTATTTCCCTTACGTCATTGGTCCCCGTAAAACCCTTGAGCCCGCTCTCCTTGTTCATCATGGTGTCGATCTCGGGCACGCTCATGTCGCAGTACTCGGAGAGGTAGAAGTATATTGAGGGATCGAGGTCCCCCGAGCGGGTACCCATGACCAGTCCTTCGAGTGGCGTCAGTCCCATGGAGGTGTCCACGCTCTTGCCTTGCCTGATGGCTGCCACTGACGAGCCGTTTCCCAGGTGCAGGGTCACCAGGTTCAACGTGTGGAAGGGCTTTCCCATCCACCCGGCTGCTTCTCGGGCCACGAACCGGTGCGATGTCCCGTGAAACCCGTACTTCCTGAGCTTGTATTTTTTATAATAGCCGTAAGGGATGCCGTAATGATAGGCGTAAGGCGGCATGGTATGGTGGAAGTCGGTATCGAACACGGCCACCTGGGGAACGCCTGCGAAAAGCTTCCGGGCGACCTCGATGCCGGTCAGGTTGGCGGGATTATGAAGGGGGGCCAGCGGAATATTATCGCGGATGGCCTCGATTACTTCGTCGTTTATAAGCGCGGGCGCCAGAAAGCTCTCCCCCCCGTGGACCACGCGATGGCCCACTGCGCCCAGCTCGTGACGGTCCCGTATGGGTCCTTTCCCGGGATGGGTGAGCACGTCGGCAATATGCGACATGCCTTGGGCGTGGTCGGTGATGTCGTTCTCCTTGCAAAGGCTCTCTGCAGTGCCGCCGCAAGGAGACAGTTCATGGCTTTGGCTGCTTCCCGACTCCCCGATCCGCTCGACAATGCCGCGGGCCTCCACTACCGATCCGTCCATGTCAAAAAGCTGGTACTTAATGGAAGAACTGCCCGTGTTAATGACCAGTATCTTCATCCTGAAACCGTCTCTCCTTATTCAGGGGTCCTCGCTGATCTTCCTCCATACCTCGTCCACCTGGGACTCGAGGAAAGCGAGGTCTTTCGAGTTGTCGATCACGAAGTCGGCAAGCGCTGCCCGCTCTTCATCGGACCATTGCGCCTTGATACGGGAGAGGACCTCGTCGCGGCCGAGGTTGTCCCGGCGGGCGACCCGCTCCGCTTTCTGCTCGTCAGGTGCGGTGACCACGATCACCGGCTTGATCCACCTGGTGGCCGGGCTTTCCAGAAGCAGGGCGGCATCGATCACCGCGACCGGCGCTCCTTTTTCCCGGTACCTGTTCAACAGCCGGACTATCTCCTCCCCGATGCGGGGGTGGGTAAGCTGGTTCAAGCGCATGCGTTTAGCCTCGTCATTAAATACAATGGCGCCCAGCCTCTCCCGGTCAATGGAGCCGTCCGGTGCTTTGACCTCGTCGCCGAACTCCGCGATTATATCATGCCATGCCCGCCTGCCCGGCTTGACAACCTCGCGGGCCAGAAAATCCGCATCTATAAGACGCGCGCCCCGCTCGACCAGCATCCCGGCAACCGACGACTTGCCCGAACCTATGCCGCCGGTAAGGCCTACAATCTTCACTTTATCCTTCCTCCGGCCAACACACCGTCATCTTCCATATCCATGTAAACTCGCCGCACTGGCGGCCGCCACTTCATTGTATCAGAGAGGTCCCTTAAAGCTAAAAGAGCGGGCTGGGCCGCAGATCAGTGAACGGCAGATCAGGCGGGTTTTCCGAAGAGTCTTTTAAAAAGGCCGCTCTGCCTGGCCTGAGAGCGGATGAGATGAAGCTCGCGTTCGGCCTGGGTGTTTTCCGGGTTTGATTCGATTGCCTTTTGGAAATACTCGAGCGCTTTTTCCTGGCCTCCTTCGCGCTTGTGGATGACTCCCAAAAAGTAGTTGGCCTGGTCGTAGCAGGGGTCGAGAGCAATGGCGCGCTCCAGGTAGTTGCGGCTCTCCTGGCGGTCCCTTTCGTTCTTGCTGTTCAGATATATGGCCCATCCCATGTAAGCCGGGTAATGGGGCTTTTGCCTGTCAAGCTCTTCCGCCTTCTGGAAACAGTAACGCGCCAGGTCAGGCCGGTTGGCAGAGTTCAAGTACCACATTCCCCGCTGCCATTGCCGGGCGGCAAGCTCCTCCCTGGCTCCCGAGTCTGCGCAATCGCGAAGCATCCGGTTATAGATCGGGATTTCGTACTCGAGACGCTTGTCAGGATCGGTGATCGCTTGATATGCCCGGTCCAACTCCTCCTTTAAGTTCTTCTGATAGGGAGCGAGCTCTTTCTGCACCGACAGTGGCGTACCTGCAAGAGATATGGAGTCCCTGATGCGGGAAAAGGCCTGGCGGATAGCGTCAAAATCGCTGTCCATGTTAAGCCCCAGCCACTCGAAGTAATCAGCGGAGCTGTCCAGCCGGCGGGAGACCTCGAGGTAACGGGACCATATCTGCCGAAGTAAACGGGAGTCCTCGTCCTCCCGGTCTTCGTGTCGGAAAGGTCCCGCCTCCCCGGATACGCCTTCAACCGAAGCCTGGGGTACAACCTCCTTGCCAGCGGACCCGGGCTCAACAACATCCTCGTCAGAGAGTATCTCGATTTCCGGAAAGACCGGGGCTTCTTCTGGCTCGGCCTCTTCCGCAAGCTCCAGGACACCGGTAACAAGGAGCATGTATATAAACAGCATGGACTCGCTTATGTCCTGAAGCTCGCCGAACAGCCGGCCGATGCCGTCGCTTACCCGCATGCCGGGCTCGAACATGTCCAGGAGGTGGGAATGGTGGAAGTAGGCGCGCGGCAGGGAGAAGTTCTTCTCCCAGCCGTGGTTCAAGCGCGCCTTTTGGGACTGGACAGCTTCCAGCCGGGCGCCCAGGTCCAGGGAGTGGAAGGTCTTGATGCCCTGGTAGATCATCTCCAGGGGATTCAGGTCGAACAAGGCCACCTCAGAGACCACGTCATCGCCGCCCACGAAACGATAGCGTCCCTCCCGCCAGCCGCAGGCTTCCAGGAAAAGCTGCATGAAGTGTTCAATCTGAAGGGCGTAAAGTCCCGCGTCGTCGAAAAGACCCACCAGGTGTAATACTTGTTCGTCGGAAAGTCCCTTCTCTTTTTGCATGGTCACAAGCTGCATGGTGTCTTCCGCGGAGAGACCCTTGACCTGGCGGGCAACTTCAATAAGGCCCTCGCCGCCCTCCGAGCTTACAAAGATGGGCAGTCCATGGAGGAAAAATATCTGCTTTCTCCTCGAACCGTTGACCAGCTCCAGCTTGCCGGTGAACCCTCTGGCATAGGCGTTGCCCAGAAGCTCTACCAGAGCTATATCGGAGATGTCTCCCCGAACCAGGTCACGGGAATCAAGCTCTTCTTTCGGCATCTTGTCCTCCCAAGTTAAAACGGGTCTTATGCCTGAAGTAAATTGTACATGATTTTACGGAGAGATTAAAAATCGCATCCAAACCAGGTCATTGCCGTTCCCTGTAATTTAAAAACACGGACAGCGACGGGTTGGCACCGATTCTACCGGTTTTCAGATTATATCATCTCCGCCTCTTCTTTCGCATGCGTTCTCAACTCCGCCATGGCAACGACCTTGTTTTCATTGCGGGCCTTTTCCGCGGCAAAACGGCCATGCCGGAGTCGAAATGCAGGCGGCAGAAGAGAGCGTTGATAACGGCGTCAGCAAGCTGCGGTCTTTCCAGAAGCTCGCGCCAGTCCCGGAAAGCGTTTTCGCGGGGAATACCGTACTCTTTTACGAGCCGCTCGCGCCGCCCGTCGTGCGGGTCCGCCACTGCGGCGAACCTCAAGAGATCGGACGCTCCTTTAAAAGCGTGCCCAGGTTCAACTCCCCCCGGTCGCCCGCTCCCAAGAGCGCGATACTGACGGGACCGTCGGGTTTTGACATTTGATTCGAGTTCCTTTCCGGTTTTGCATAAAGCATAATGTAGTACGTGCGAGCTTCGGAAACCGCGAAAAGAGCGTTTCTTATTAGTATAAGCACTTGTTCAAGTCGCAATGTATAGTAGATTACTTTTGCATGGACTTATGGAGTGCTGCCGCTTGCCTCTTCTGTTTTTGACAGCCAAATGAACAGTTGTTAATTTAAAAATCTAATCGAGCTTATTAATCAAGCAGGGGTTCAAACCGTTTTGCGGCATGTTTTTCGCTAACGAGGGCCCTCCGCACAGCCTTCCGGGAGTTATATATGAAGTTTAAATTTTGTGTTCTTTTCATGATCGCGGGTACCATGTCCTGCTTGAGTCCTACACCGGAGGACCTCCACCAGGCCATCGAAGCAGGCGATATTCCGGAGATCGAGCATATGCTGGACAAGAAACCGGACATGATTAATGCGCGGTCTGCCGAGGGGAGACCTCCCCTTCATCACGCCTTGCTTCGCGGCCGGAAGCAAACGGCATTGTTATTTCTCGAGCGAGGCGCTGATGTGGGAGTCAAGGGTCCGGAAGGCAGGACAGCGCTCCACCTGGCAAGCAGTATGGGCTTGGAGGACCTGGTATGCCGGCTTATTAAAAACGGCGCGCCGGTGGATACGAAGGACTCCCAAGGTTCGACCCCTCTTCACGAGGCTGCGGGCAACGGTCACCGTGAGTCGGCAAAGTGCCTCCTCGATAAAGGAGCTTCTCCAGTACTTAGAGACTCGAAAGGCGAGACCCCCTTCAGAAAGGCCGCGGCAGCAGGCCACATACCGCTCGTCAAGCTGATGCTGGACAATGTTGCCCCTGACAAGCAAGACGAGATCATGAACAAGCTTCTCCTTTTCTGTGCCGGGACGGGCAATGCACCGCTATTGGCTGCTCTTCTCGATCTCGGCGCCGATCCCGACTATGCAGGCAAAAAAGGCGCAAGACCGCTCCATGCCGTCTGCAAGGGATGCCATCTAAAAAACGCCAACAAGCTCCTGGAGACCGGCGCAACTCCGCTTCTTCCCGACCGGCGTGACTGGAGCGCTTATAATTACGCAGTTGCCGACGATTGCGTGAACATTCTTGACCTTCTCCTGGAAAAGTCAAAGGCCCTCAAACAAAGAGATGCGCTTTTGGGTTCCCTGCTTTTGCACGCCTCGTACGAGGGCAATGCATCCGCAGCAGGGGCGCTCATTGCCGCGGGCGCAGACCCGGGCCATGCTAACGGCATCGGCCAGGCCGGGCTGCACCTTGCCGCGCAAACGGGTTCCGAGGACGTAATTAATCTTCTTATAGAGAAAGGCGCTTTGATAAACGCATCCCGCAGTGACGGAGTGGTCCCGCTCCACCTTGCAGCCCGGCAGGGCCGGGTGAAGGCTCTGCGCCTGCTTATTGAAAAAGGCGCCAATATTGACGCAGGCGACGCTCGCGAGGCGGATGAAAAGGGCTCTTTGCCAGGTACGCCTCTCCACTTCGCCTGCACGGGAGGCCGGCCGAAGGCGGTTTCGCTGCTTCTCACAAAAGGCGCAGACCCGGCAGCCACCGACGGCAGCGGCCGGGCGCCTATACACGTTGCCGCTGCCCTTGATCACCTGGAATGCTTGCGGGTCCTGCTTGACGGGGGAGGCAGTGCGGGCCAAACCGCGGACCGCGGGCTAACTCCCCTTCACGTTGCAGTTGCCAACAACAGGCATGAAGCTGCCGCCTTACTGCTCGAACAAGGCGCCTCCCCCGAAGTCAAAGCCAGTGCCGGCATTGCGCCACTACACCTTGCAGCTTATAACGGCGACGTCAAAACACTTAAGCTCCTCCTCAAAAAAGACGCAGATGCAGGCGTGTCCACTGAAAACAATGTCACCCCCCTGCACGCGGCAGCCCAGCAAGGAAACACCGCGACCGCAAAAACACTTCTCCGGAACGGTGCAAAAACCGGCGCAAAGGCAAGCTCGCCGGTCCCGTGGATACACCTCAACTACACTGATACGGGGTCCTACCAAACCATGGAGTACCTGCTGGCCAAGCTCCGGGAACGGAACATCGAAGGCATAACCCCCCTCCACCTTGCTGCAGCGAACGGGCACGAGGACATGGTCAAAATGCTTATCAGCCATGGCTCGGACGTTGACGCCAAAAACGGCGATCACGTGTCCGTCTTCCAACATGCGGCGTGGAAGGGACATTTGCCGGTCTGTCGGCTTTTGTACGAGGCCGGTGCTGAACGGGACGTGTTTGTTACCGCAGCCATGGGAAGCACGGCCGAACTCGGGAAAATGATCATGGAAGACCGCGGCCTTTTGAAAAAAGAAGACCCCAAAGGCTTTACTGCAGTTCACTGGGCAGCCATGTTCGGCAATACGGCGAACCTGGCTTACCTTGTTGAGAAAGGCTCGGACCCGGAAAAGGAAGGCAAAGCGGATGAGGGCCGGGTTTTACGATCCATGATGGAGGACGTCAGCCACGGCACCGCCTTGCATGTGGCCGCTTTTAACGGGCGGAAAGATGCGGTGCAATACCTTTTAGAAGCGGGCATTGAGGTTGGCCGGAAGTCGGAGCGGGGGATAACCGCCCTCCACCTGGCGGCGCAGGAGGGCCATGTCTCGCTTATGGAATTTTTAATTGAAAAGGGAGCGGACGGGAATGCGGCTACTTCCGAAGGTATCACTCCGCTTCACCGCGCCGCTTATGGTAACCATGCCGCGGCTGTCGAGCTTCTTGTCCGGGCGGGCGCAGACGTAGAGGCTGTTGCCGAGGGCCTTCAGCACAAGACCCCCCTTGATATTGCTGTAGTAGGCTCCGACAAGGTGGAGGCGGCCGGGTCTCTTATCGAGGCGGGCGCTTACGTAAACCACCGCGACGAGGACCGCCGGACCCCTCTCCACATGGCACCGGTATGGGAAAACAGCGAGGTGGCCCGGCTGCTTTTAAAAAACGGCGCAAAGCCGGACGTGCAATCCGCGGACCACAATACTCCGCTCCACGTGTCCGCCCGCGAAGGCCAAAAAGAAATCGTCAAGATGCTCCTTAATGCGGGCGCGGTCATTAACATTCAAAACCGGAAAGGACTGACCCCCCTCTACCTTGCCTGCATACACGGACACCCGGAAACAGAGGCCATGCTCAGAAAGCACGGCTCACTGGATTAGCGCCTTCCGCTTGCATCTACGGAATCACCGGCAAGGTAATGCGGGAGGGGCGGTCATTGCCGCGGTGCATGGTGATCACCGGCACAATATTGGCCGGGTTGTCCGGCCGGTTGCCGGGCGCGAGTCTTGGATGAAGCCGGAAGGTCGGCCAGTCCGCGCACGCGATCGACACCCGGATGCGGTGGCCCTTTTGGAAAACCCACGAGGTCGGCTTAAGGTCGAACTCGAGACCCGCCACTCGGCCGCCGGCAAAAATGCGGTCTTCGTAATCCGACTTTTCATACCCGTGCCAGGGAAGATCGGGAAGAACGTCCACACCCGAGCCGCCGCCCATGATGGCCTCGTCGTTGTCAACCAGGGAAGCAAAGCCCGCCCGTAAAACTCCCTCGGTCACCAGCACCGCCCGGCCGTTCTCGTCTACGTCTTCCAGGTACACGAAAAAATCGCCGTGGTCGGCGGAGCTGGATACGTACAGCTCGACTATAGGATGGCCGGTGACCTCGGTGTCCTCCGAGAGAGGGGCGCTCTCATACACCAGGCACTTCTTGTCCATTTGGGTGCGCACCGGCAGAGATTCCGGGGCCCGGCCCATGGTGGCCAGCCAGCGGTTGCCCTGGTTCTTGCCGAACCGCGCGTCATGCGTGAAGTCGGCCACGTACCTGTCCCCGCCGGAGGCGCCTTGCCCGCGCAAAAGCGTGTGATCATCGCCAAAGTAAAAGTCCGTCATCACCCGGCGCTCGAGCGGCCATTCCTCCTCGAAGCGGAAACCTTCGCCGTGCATCACGTAGATGTAAACCGGCGGCTCCTTGTCGATCCCGTTCTCAATGCCCTTGAGGTAATGGTCGAAAAAGCGCAAAAGCTCCTGCGGGCCTTTCTCCTTCAAGGTGTTCGCGTCCTCGCCGAGGTACTTCCAGTAGGGGCCTCCGCCGCCGTGGAAGCCGGGAACAATGATCATCTTCGAGGGATTGGTCTCTTTCATGGTGGCGTAATACTCGGCGGTCCCCCGCACGAACGTGTCGAACCAGCCGCCCACGTTGTATACCGCAATGTCCTTTTCCATGATCGCGGGCACGTGCGCGCTGGGGCAGAACTCGTACACCGACCGGTTGTCCAGGGGCTTGGGAGGCGTGGCGTCCAGGTAGTACATGGACCTGGCCCAGCTATGATAGTCCAGGTTCTGGCGATGGTCGTTGTTGGCCATGTAATAGATGTGCTCCCGCTTCTCGCCGTCCTTGTAGCGCGGCTCATCACCGGGGTCCGCGGGATAGAGGTAGTCGTCGAGAAACGTGCCGTTTCTGTTCAGGTCCAACGGTATCTCGTCGTGGAGTTCGCCGTCGCCGTCTTCGTCAACCACCGGGGCCGCGGGAAGGCTCATGTCGCCTTTCCCCGCCAATATCTTCAGTATGTCCATCCGATAGTAGTTCAGGTTCAGCCGGGTAAGCCCTTCGGAGTACTCGGTCATGAACCCGTGCAGGTAGACCCCGCCGGGGTAGACCTCGCCGTTGTAGCCGTCCAAGGGGACCATCATGGGAGCGATGGCTTTCAAAGCCGGTCCTGCTTTGCCTGCAGTCACTATCTGCGAGTAGCCGGTATAGGACCCGCCTATCATGCCAACGTTGCCGTCGCACCACTCTTGCTCTGCGATCCAGTTTACAAGCTCGCCGCCGTCCTCAGCAAGCCGAGGCATGAAGTCGGCCTTCCAGCCGAAAGAAGCTCCCGAACCGCGCATGTCGGCCCGCACGAAAACATAGCCGCGGGAGATGAGCATCTTCACCGGGTTGAACCCGCCGGGAGCGTCCCTGACGTCAATCACCGGGTCAGCGCTTCCCACCGCGAACTTGCGCAGGAGACGCCTCATGGGGTTGTCCTTTATATCTATGTAAGCACGGGTGTAGGGGGTGTACTCCATGATGACCGGAAACGGGCCGTGGTCCGGACCTCCCGACGGCAGGTAGATGTCCGCGGCGAGATTGACACCGTCCGACATGGTTACGTACTCGGAAATCTTTTCGACCTCATCGAAGCGGGCCTCCCCGTAGCCCTCGTAATCAAGAGGAGTGCTTACCTGCCGTTTCCCCGAAAGCGGAACAAATCCTCCCGCCATGAAAAGAACCAGCAAAAAAACCGTGACCCTGCGCCCGGCACTGTAAAACATGGACCCATCCTTCCTGTAAAAAGGCCGTAAATATCTTTCCCGGCGATCATCACCGGCCATGTTATTTCTACCGCTTTAGAACGGACTTGTAAAGCCCCTGTCGGCTGGTTCGCATAACTCGACCGGAGGCAATCCGGGGGACAGCGGAGTTTTGAAGGCCGCGGGCATTTAAGATATACTTCCTCCAGTCGGACTCTTGAAAAGGCGGTGGAGCTTGCAACAGTATAAAGGGGGCAGCCATGAAGCTTGAATACATGGGCAAGGCACATTACCCGCCCGTGGATTTCCCGCGTTTCCAAGTGGACCCGGACAAGTGTAACCGCTGCGGCAGATGCGTCCGCACCTGTCCCACCCACATCCTGGTGATGCCTGATGAAGGTCCTCCCCACATCGAGGGGTACAAGGGCCTGGAGGTCGCCTGCCTGGGCTGCCGCAACTGTGAAGCGGTCTGCCCGGAAGACGCTGTCTCCGTGCAGGGCGGGTACGTTGTCCATGCGGGCAGGTACAAGTCTCTTCACCAGGGCAAGGTCGAGTTTCCCAACCCGTTCCGCTCCGAAGAGCCTCCCCGGTTCGAGGACATCGAGGACCGGCTTACCGAGACGGAGAAGGTGATCTATAAAAGGCGCAGCAACCGTCTTTTCAAGAAGCAGGAGGTCCCCGATGAGCTTCTGCACCGGGTCATGGAGGCCGGCCGTTACGCTCCCACCGGTGGCAACTGCCAGTCATGGGAGTTCGTTGCCATTCGCGACCGTGACCTTATCCGGCGCATCGAGGTCGCCAGCCTGAAGGGGCTGCGTCGCATGAGCGAGAACTACTTCAAGCCGGGAAGCCGCGCCGCCCGCTGGCTGTGGAACCTCTTGAGCTTCTGGCGGCCGGGCGACATGGACGTGCGGGTGATGTCGGGCATGGACACCGCGGTGTTGCGCGACAACATCTACTTTGGCGCTCCCGCGGTGATCGTTGTCCTCTCCGACAAGCGCGGCATAGGCCAGCCCGCGCTCGATGCCGGCATATGCGCCCAGAACATGGTGCTCGCCGCCCACAGCCTGGGACTGGGCACCTGCTACGTGGGGTTTATAACCGCGTTGAACACCATGCCCGACAAGCGGATCATGGACGAGCTCGGCGCTCACTGGCCGCTGCGCATCGCAACCAGCATAGCAGTGGGATGGCCCAAGGGAGAAATAGACAACGCCGTTCCCCGCCAGCGCCCCCGGACCACCTGGAGATAGACTTAACGAAAAAAGCTTGCCTGTCTCCTCCTATGGAATGCAGGAGGATTGTGTTAGAATTCAGTTGTGGTTTGTGGCCACGCAATTACATGGCGAAAGGAGTAAAGAATGGCCAAGCTTGGTGATTACCGCGACAGGAGGTTTGTCCTTTTTGATCAGCTCAAAATCCAGGATTTAAGCGAACACGAGAAGTTCAGCGACTTCGACCGGGAGACCTATGACATGGTGCTCTCCGAGGCGGAGAAGTTCGCGGAGAACGTGCTGTGGGACTTGAACCAGACCGCGGACGAAGAGGGCTGCCGGTGGGATGACGGCAAGGTAAGCACTCCCGAGGGATTTACCGACGCCTATCAGCAGTACATCGACGGCGGCTGGCTCACTGCAACCGACGACCCGGCCTGGGGCGGACAGGGGCTTCCTCACTCGCTGGGGACTGCCTGCCACGAGTGCTTCCACGGATCGAACAGCGCGTTTGCAAACTATCCCGACCTGACCCACGGCTCGGGCAACCTGATCCACAGCTACGGGACCGAGGAGCAGAAGAACAAGTACCTCTCCAAGCTCTGGTCCGGAGAGTGGTCCGGGACCATGTGCCTTACCGAGCCGGGCGCAGGCTCCGACCTGGGCATCATGAAGACCAAGGCCACTCCTCTTGACGACGGGACTTACAAGATCGAGGGACAGAAGATATTCATCACCGCAGGGGAAAACGACCTCCGCGAGAACATCGTCCATCCTCTGCTCGCGCGCATCGAGGGAGACCCGCCCGGTCCCAAGGGAATATCGCTTTTCATCGTTCCCAAGAACAAGGTCAAGGAAGACGGGTCCGCGGGCGAGAACAACGATGTGAAATGCCTGGGCATCGAGCACAAGATGGGACTTAAAGGCTCGGCCACCTGCCAGTTGGCGTTCGGAGACGAGGGCAACTGCGTGGGCGAGCTTTTGGGCAACGCCCGCGAGGGACTCAAGATCATGTTCATCATGATGAACGAGGAGCGGCTTTTAGTGGCTGCCCAGGCCATGGGCATAGCCTCGAGCGCCTACCAGCTCTGCCAGGCCTATGCCCGGGAGAGGCTCCAGGGAAGGCATTTGAGCCAGGGCAAAAACCCGGAGGCGCCCGCGGTTCCCATCATCCAGCACCCCGATGTCCGCCGCATGCTCATGTGGATGAAATCCATGACCGAAGGACTCCGGGCGATCAACTACTACACCGGCATGTGCCTCGACAGGGCGCAGGTGGTCGAGGGAGACGAGCAGAAGTTCTGGCAGGGCATGGTCGAGCTGCTCACGCCCATTGTAAAAGCCTACGGGTCGGACATGGCCTTCCGCATCACCGAGTACGCCGTCCAGGTAATGGGGGGATACGGCTATTGCTCCGAGTACCGGGTCGAGCAGTGCGTCCGGGACGTAAAGATAACCTCCATCTATGAGGGGACATCGGGAATACAGGCCATGGACCTGTTGGGAAGAAAGCTCCCCATGGCAAAGGGCAAGGTCTTTGAAGGACTCATACAGCAGATCGATCCTTCCATTGAAAAAGCCAAGAAGAGCGAGCTCTTGAAACCCTATGCAGAGAAGCTCGAAAAGGCCAGAAACGACTTCGTAGCCGCGGTGCGGCACGTGGGAGGCGAAGCGGGAAGCGAGAAGTACTTGCTGGGCTTTTTGAAAGCGTATCCCCTGCTTGAAGCCATGGGCGACGTGCTCTGCGGGTGGATGCTTCTGTGGCAGGCGACGGCGGCGGAGGAAAAGCTTTCCGAGCTGCTCGGGGGCAAGGACAAGAGCGAGGTCATCGCCGACAATGACGAAGCAGCTTTCCTGGACGGAAAGGTCCAGTCCGCCCGCTTCTTCATCGGCATGGAGCTTCCCAAGATTTCCGGCAAGCTCGAGATACTAAAGTCGGACGAAACCGCGGCACTGGACATAGATGAAAAAAGCTTTACCTGATACATGAGGTGGGTGTTTTCCTCTGCATTTTGCCTTCCGGGCCGGGGTGGCGGGCGCTTATTGCGAAGTTCCGGAAACGGACAAACAAGGGAGTCCGGTTATGAACGAGGTCGGGGACAGAAGAAAACACGTCAGGAAGCCGGTCTCCATGCAGGTCTGCTACCGGACGCTGGACACCTTTTTTTATGACTATGCGCTGAATATAAGCATGGGCGGAATATTCATAAAGACTGAAAACCCCCTGGCGCGGGGAAGCGAGGTCGAGATCGAGTTCCAGGTGCCTGGCTCGCCGAAAAGTTTTTGCACCACAGGAACAGTGGTAAGGGTGGTGTTTCCCCAAAGCGATCTCCCTGAGCCAGCGGGCATGGGCATCGAGTTTAAGCAACTGACTGATGATGATAAAGACATTATCAACCTGCTGTGGGAGAAGAGCACCGGTCATGGCCGGCTTTGAGGGGAGGACAGGCACATGAAATGTCCCCGCTGCGGGCTGGTCCATGCTCCCCATACCCAGGTGTGCAGAAGGTGCGAGATAAACCTGCAAACCGGCGAGCCCATGCCGCGGGCGTCTTCCCCCCTCGAGGCCGCTGATAAGAGGTCTGGAATAAAGACGCCTGAGAGGGGCAAGACGGGCAAGTCAAAGCAAGAGAAAACTCCTCAACCCGAAAAGCCCGAAGAAAGGCAGCCCCCTGACGAACCGGCGGAAAGACGGCACAGCGGGCCGGAAAGAGAGTCCACCGAAAAGAAAAGCAAGAGAGACCTCGCCAGGTACTTCCCCGGCGGCACAGGAAGCCAGGCCCGCGTAAGCTGCATTCAATGTACCGCATTTATGCAGGTCCGCAAAGATTATCCCTACCGGTCAAGCTATCCGCTGGTCTTTATGGTTCTCGGACTGGTGCTGGCGGTGGCGGGAATATTTATTCATCTCCTGCTCCTGCCCGCACTGGCCGCGGTGCTGGCCGGTATGGCATACGTGGGATATGGCGGCTCTTATTGGCTTTGCCCCCAATGCGGGTACAGGATAGACAGGCAGGACAAGCCGGTCCGGGAGATGTTCATAACGGGAATGAACCGCAAGAAAAGCAGCAGGCATCCCGCCATACATGCATTGGCAATCGGATTCAATATCCTGCTTGTGATGCTCGTCATAGCCGCGGTCATTACCGCGGTGTTCGGAGTGGTCAGCATTGGAGCAGACCTCTTTTACCTGCTCGTCGGCATGCTCGTCTTCTGGATGATCGCCAGGGTCGGCATGGAGATTATAGTAAGGGCGGCAATTGGCGGAAAAGCATAAGCAGACTTCTTTACGCACAGGCGAAATCAGATTATATTTGATCTTTTCGTCTTTGCGTGAAATATAAATCTATTATCGAAATGGAAACACAAAAGAACATCGCCGTTATCGGGGCCACCGGCTACACCGGACAGGAGCTTGTAAGGCTTCTTACCGGCCATGCCGGCGTGCGAATAAGCAGCCTGACCTCCCGGCAGAACCACGGCCAGGGCTATGCCGGGCTTTTTCCCCATCTCCGTAAATACGACCTTCCCGAGATCGAAAAGTTCGACCCAAAAAACATCGCCCAAAAAGCCGCGCTCGCCTTCATGTGCCTTCCCCATTCCGAAAGCCAGGAAGCCGTGGCCCGGGCAATGGAAGCGGGACTAAAGGTGATAGACCTGTCCGCGGACTTCAGGCTCCGCAAAAAAGCCGACTACGAAAGGTGGTACGGAAAGCACTCCCGCCCGGACCTCATCAGGAAAGCCGTCTACGGCATGCCCGAGCTCTACCGGAGTCGAATCCGCAAAGCATCGCTGGTGGCCAACCCGGGCTGCTACCCCACCGGAGTCATCCTCGGAGTCGTCCCCCTGCTCCGGGAAGGATTGGCCGAGTCCGCCCATGTGATCGCCGACATGAAGTCAGGCGTCTCCGGAGCGGGAAGGAAAGCCAGCCTGCCCTTTGCCTACTGCGAGGTCAACGAAGCCATGCGCCCCTATAACCTCTACGCCCACCGCCACACCCCCGAGATGGAGCAGGAGCTCACAAGAGCCGCCCGCACAAAGGTCCGCGTAACCTTCAGTCCCCACCTGGCCCCCATGAACCGGGGAATACTGGGAACCATCTACTTGTCCCTGAAAAAGAAAACAACAGCAAAAACCCTACAAAAAGCTCTCGAAGAAGCCTACCGCGACGAGACCTTTGTCCGTGTGCTTCCCGACGGCGAAATGCCCTGCGTCTCCCGCGTGCGGGGGACCAACTTTGTAGACATTTCAATCACTGCAGCGCCCTCCGGAAAAGAAGCCATAGTAAGCACGGCAGTGGACAACCTTGTCAAAGGGGCCTCAGGTGCGGCAGTCCAGAACATGAACATCATGCTGGGCCTGCCCGAGGACCAGGGACTTCTCCACGCCCCCATCAGGCCGTAAGATTACCGGCAGACCCCCTCAATACCGGAGTTGCAATCCTTGAATACCAGCGCTGGACTTGCCATTAAGAATGGTTATAATGCAAAGGTACGGTCGAGGAGCTTTCACCTTTCAGACGGTCTGTAACATATAAAGGTTATACATGGCGAACGTGCTTATAATAGACAAGAACGCTGATTACGCGAACCTGCTTTGCGTAAAGGTTGCCGAGCTTGGTCACAAGGTGTCCAAGTCGCAGACCCTTAGCGAGGGCATAGAGTGGTTTGACTCCGAAGACTTCGACGTGGTTTTTGTAAACGACCAGATGCCGGACGGCCGCGGCATCGAGGCCATTCCCCGGTTTCTGGAGCGGCCGCAAAGCCCGGAGGTCATCATCATTTCCGACGAGGCTGACCCCAACCATGCGGAGTCGGCCATCAAGCGCGGCGCATGGGACTACTGCGAGAGGACCTTGTCCGAGCAGGCCATCATCCTGCCGCTTATCCGTGCGCTCCAGTACCGTTCTAAAAAAGCGCCTGACAACCAGCGGGCGGGGCTCAAAGAAGAGACCCTGCAGGACTTAAAGGGCAAAAGCCCCCAGATGAAGTCGGTGCTCGAGCTCGTCCAGAGGGCCGCCGAGTCGGACGTGAGCGTGCTCATCGGAGGCGAGACCGGCACCGGCAAGGAGTTGGTGGCGTGGGCCATCCATTTTAACAGCATGAGGTCGAAAAAGAACTTCGTGGTCGTCGACTGCGCCGCACTTCCGGAAACACTGGTGGAAAGCACCCTGTTCGGCCACGAAAAAGGGGCCTTCACCGGCGCGGACAAGTCGCAGACAGGTCTTATCAAGCAGGCTGACGGAGGGACCCTGTTCCTTGACGAAGTGGGCGAGCTGTCACTGGCTGTGCAGAAGTCCTTCCTCCGGGTCCTCGAAGAAGGAAGCTTCCGCCCGGTGGGAGGGGCGAATGAAGTGAAATCCGACTTCCGGATCATTGCCGCGTCAAACCGCGACCTGGATGAAACGGCGAAACAGGGCCACTTCCGGGAGGACCTGCTTTTCAGGCTCCGGTCTTTGAATATAGACGTGCCGCCCCTCCGCGAGCGCCCCGAAGACACCGAGGTCCTGGTCGAGTATTACTTAAAAGAAATCTGTGAAAGGTACTCGATCGAGAAAAAGGATTACTCGCCGGAGTTTATCAGTAACCTCCGCGAATACGAGTGGCCCGGCAACGTAAGAGAGTTGATTAACGCGCTGGAAAGGGCGGTCGCAGCAGCAAGGCTGGAACCCGTGCTCTACCCCAAGCATCTGCCTACATACATCCGCGTCAAGATGGCCAGAAACTCACTGAACGAAAAAAACGAAACCAATGAGAACCCCCTCAGTGCCGTACAGAATCAGAACAAGCAAAATTTCCCGACACTCAACCAGGTCAGGGAATCCGCACTTGCCAACATCGAAAAGAAGTACCTCGAAGACCTCATGTCTTTCACCAGCGGAGACGTCAGGAAAGCAAGCCGGATATCCGGACTGTCCCGGTCCAGGCTCTACGCGCTGTTGAAAAAAAGAGGGGTAAGAACAAAGTAATTCATTTGTTCCTCCCCTGACATGCTGATAAAATATGTCCGTTGTGCCGGTGCATCGAATGCTGATCACCTAATGCGGTGCCGATTTTAAAGGAGCGGTTTACAGACATGGCCGGTGAATGCCCTTTCCCGCTCATGGAAGACGAAGAGCTTTTGCTGGAGGCCCGGCCGCATCCCCTGGCCATGACCGGCCTCATGCTGTTCTGGCTTTTCATTCTCGGACTGGGCGTGATCTTCATCATCTACTACCCCTGGATTTCCAATAAGCTTGCCGGCTCGATAGGTTTCGAATTCCCCGGCCGGGACTTTGTTGTAAAGCACGCCTACAACGCGGTGTGGATAATAGCTCTCCTGGTCCCTCTTGTTGTCATGGCGATATTCCGGATCAACTTCGGTTACGTGTTTACCTTATTCGCTCTTATCATTATCAGCATAGTGCTTCGCTGGAAGATCGAGCCCATGCTTGGTCTTGAGGCAGGCCGGCACAGCCACCTGGAAAACTATCTGCTTATCGCTGCGGGCGCCCTGGGCGTACTGGGGGTGGAAATCTTTCGGAGGGGCCATCGTTACTATATCACCAACAAGCGGATCGTGGCCCGATTCGGAAACTTAAAGACCTCGGAACGGAGCACGCTTTACTCCAAGATTGACGACCTCATCCTCCAGGTGTCCCTGCTCGGCAGGCTGTTCAACTTCGGAACGGTCATACCCGTAACGAGCACCGGACTGGGAATGGGACAGGACATGGCCATAGCAGGAGCGGGAGCGGGAGCCGGAAAGATGGGAGCGGGAGCCGGCATCTTTGCTGCGGGCGGAAAAGCCAAGAACGTGCCCCGCGAGCTCTCCATCTACGTACTCTATCGCATTCCCGATCCCGACGAGGCGCGCAACCTCGTCATGGAGGAGATGCAGGCCAGAGAGTGACCCTCCCGCAAACTTTCGCGACCGCACAGCAAACCCACTGCGGACCGCCCTATACTTCTTCAGTGCATGCACGTCCCGCAAACCGTATGTAGCCGGTGCTTTTGCTTGATATGGATATACGGGGGTGCTAGAATCGTATAAAAGCGCCTTAGCGCCGGTTCTTTCCATTCGGCCGGAGATTATTTTTAAGCTCTGTTTATATTATCAATCTATTATGCCAGGGCCATAAAACCTCCGGCAGGACTCCGGCATTGCCGGAAAAACCGGATAAGAGAGGTAAGAGTAGAATGTCTGGACATAGCAAGTGGCATAGTATTCGGCACAAGAAGGGCCGGGAGGACGCCAAGCGCGGCAAGATTTTTACCAAGCTGATCCGGGAGCTTTCCATTGCAGCGCGTCTCGGGGGCCCGGACCCGGAGAGCAACCCCCGCTTGCGCCAGGCCATTGACGCGGCCAAGTCAGCCAATATGCCCAACGATAACATTGACCGGGCGATAAAGAAGGGCGCCGGCGGCGCAGAGGGCGCGGACTACGAAGAGGTCAGCTTTGAAGGGTACGGTCCCGCTGGGGTTGCCGTGCTGGTAGAAGTTCAGACAGACAACCGCAACCGCACGGTTTCGGAGATCCGCCATTTCTTTGATCGCTATAACGGCAAGCTGGGGGAGGCCGGCTGCGTGTCGTGGATGTTTGACAAGCGCGGTCTTATCATGATCGACAAGTCGGACGCCGGCGAGGACACGGTCATGGACATAGCCCTTGACGCGGGCGCCGAAGACATCCGGGGCGAGGGCGACTACTGGGAAGTGATCACTTCGCCCGATGAGTACGAGACCGTAAAGCAGGCTTTTGTTGACGCGGACATTCCCAATGAGGGCAAGATAGCCATGCTTCCCCAGACCACCGTCGAGCTTTCCGGCAAGAGCGCGGAGCAGATGCTCAAGCTCATGGACGCCCTGGAGGACCTGGACGACGTTCAGAATGTATGGGCCAACTTTGACATACCCGACGAGGAGATGGAAAAGCTTTCCGCCTGAGGCTTTCAGATGATCATACTGGGTGTAGATCCTGGTCTTCGATTAACAGGCTACGGTGGTATATATCTTCAGGGTCCGTCCCCGCAGGTTATGGAGGCCGGGGTGATCCGCACCACTGACAAGGCCGAGCTGGGCGAGCGGCTCATCGAGCTTTTCGAAGGGCTTACCCGGGTGATGGAGAACATCCGGCCGGAAGTCATGGTGGTGGAGTCTCTTTACTCCCATTACAACCATCCCCGCACCGCTATCCTGATGGGGCACGCGCGGGGAGTGATCATATTCGCAGCGTCGCACCTGGGCGTACCGGTGGTAAACTATCCGGCGACCCGGATCAAGAAGTCGCTTACCGGAGGCGGCCGGGCCACCAAGGAGCAAATGCAGCGCACCGTGGCCGCAGTGCTGAAGATGGATGTGCTGCCCGAGCCCCCGGACGTTGCCGACGCCCTGGCAGTGGCACTGTGCCACGCCAACGTGGTCCGGCACGGCAATATCAAAAGCGTCGCTGCTAAAGGAGGTAAAGGTCTTTGATCTCCCGCTTAAGGGGAACAATGGCCTCGGTTGCCGAGCTCCGCGTCGAGCTCGAGAACCAGGGGGTCTTTTACGAGATCATGGTGCCGGCATACCTGGCCGCGGACCTCGTCAACAGAAAGGGTGAGGAGATCGAGCTCTTCACCCAGCATTTCCTGGAGGGGGCGCAGAGCTCTGCAGGGCTCACTCCCCGACTGGTAGGGTTCTTAAGCGAGGCGGAGAAAGACTTCTACTCCCAGTTGGTGAAGGTGCCCGGCATGGGGTCGCGGATGATCCTCAAAGCCATGACCATCACCCCCGCGAAGATGGCAAGGGCAATCGAGAGCGAGGACCGGACCGCGCTTTCCTCCCTCCCGGGCCTCGGCAAGCGGACCGCGGACAAGGTGATCGCCGCTTTAAAAGGAAAGCTCTCGGAGTACGCGTTACCCTCCGAAGAGGACCTGGCACGGGCGCCCGCCCTGAACGACATGGAGGAGGACGCCATCCAGGTACTTCTTCAGCTCTCCTACAAGCGCGTTGAAGCAGAGACCATGGTGCGTCAAGTGACACGGAACTCCTCCGGACATGCCAGCGCGGACGAGATAGTACAAGCGGTCTTCAAACAAGCAGGAACGGGAGCGACAAGATGACTGTAGACCGGATCATAAGCGGAAGCGCCCTTTCGCCGGAGGACGAGTCATTCGGGTGGAGTCTCCGGCCCAAGCGGCTTTGCGATTACATCGGGCAGTGCTCGGTGGTGGAGAAGCTGGAGATAGCCATCCAGGCGACCAGGCAGAGACAGGAGCCGCTCGAACACGTGCTCTTTCACGGACCGCCCGGTCTGGGCAAGACCACCCTGGCCCACATCATCGCCGAGGAGATGGGCTCCAAGCTGGTGTGCAGCTCCGGACCGGCCCTGCAAAGGCCCGGAGACCTTATGGGGGTCCTTACCAACCTGGAGCGGGGAGACGTCCTCTTTATTGACGAGATCCACCGGCTGAGCTCCACGGTCGAGGAGTTCATCTACCCCGCCATGGAGGACTTCAAGGTCGACTTTGTGGTGGACAAGGGCATGTACGCCAAGACCATCAACGTGCCTTTGCAACCGTTCACACTGGTGGGGGCCACCACCCGCGCAGGACTGGTCACCGCGCCCTTGCGGGAGAGGTTCGGTATCCTCTACCACCTCGATTTCTATCCCCCGGGGGAGCTGTTCAAGATACTGGTCCGCTCCGCAAAGCTGCTCGACATAGAAGCAAGGGAAGAAGCCCTGGAGATACTGGCCGGCCGGTCGCGGGGAACTCCGCGGACCGCCAACCGCATCCTCCGCCGCGTCCGGGACTACGCCCAGGTGCGGGCCGAAGGAAAGATAACCGAAGAGGTCGCCCGCCAATCCTTGGACATCGAAGGTGTGGACGAGCACGGACTTGACGAGCTGGACCGGAAGTTTTTGCGCATCATCATTGACTATTACAACGGCGGTCCGGTGGGCATCGAGGCCATCGGGGCCACCTTGAACGAAGAGGTTGACACACTTGTTGACGTGGTCGAGCCGTTCATGCTCAAGATCGGTTTTGTAAACCGGACCAGGAAAGGACGCTGTATTACCCACAGGGCGTACCGGCATTTGGGGATCAAGCCGCCGCCGGAGACAGCGCCCGGGCTTTTCGACATGGAACAGTAGACCCGGAGCTCTGATGGCGGAAGAGGCGAAAAACATCGAGGAACTTATCGGCAGGGGAGAGCCGATCAGCGGCGCCGACCTTGCCGGCCGGGACCTTTCCAGGAAAAGGCTCCAGAACGCGGTGTTCGAAAAGTGCGACCTGACCGGGGCGGACCTTTCTTACTCCGTGCTGGTGGGAGCATCCTTTATCGAGTGCAGCCTTCAAGGTGCGGTATTCAAAGCAGCGACGTTAAACCATTCCCTTTTCAAGAACCTGGACGCTTCCGGAGCGAACTTCGAGACCGCCATACTGGAAGACGTTCGTTTCGAAAAGGTGGTGTTTACCGGATGCCGCTTTGTAAACACCGATCTTTTGAAGACAAACATCACCGAGACCTCCTTTGAAGACGCGGATTTCACTGACGCATTTCTGGGGCCTGAGCAGCTTTGCGGCGGCAATTTTGCAAAAGCCGTGCTTACCGGCATAAACCTGGAGAAGTCCGACCTCTCCGGCCTGGACCTTTCCGGTACCGATCTTCGAAAAGCCAGACTCCGAGGCTGCCGCCTGGAAAAGGTGACCTTAGAGAACGCCCGCCTCGATCTTGCCGACCTGCGGGAGACCAGGATAAAGGAGCTCTATGCTGATAGAGTTTCCCTGCAGGGATCGAGCTTGGAGAAAGCGGTGTTGCGAGAGTGCTCCCTTGCAGGGGCGGACCTTACCGATGCAGTGCTCGACGGCTCGCAGTGGCAGAGCTCCAACCTCGAGGGCGCGCTTTTAATGAACGTGCAAGCCCGCGAAGCCAGCTTTGCGGGGTGTCAGTTCGAGAGCATCAAAGCACGCAACGCTGTGTTCGACTCCGCGGACTTCATCGCCTGCGGCTTTTACCGGGCAGACCTTACCAATGCTTCTTTCCAGGAGACGACCTTTGTACACCCGGACTTCGAGGGGGCCCAGCTCGCGGGGGTCAATCTGTCCGGCAGGCATCTTTCCCAGGCCAACTTCAAAGAGGCCCACATGGCGGGGGTTGATCTGTCAGCCGCAGACCTTTCCGGAGCCGACTTGAGCTTCGCCAAGCTGAACGCTGCCAACCTCAACCGGGCGGGACTGGCAGGGGCCAACCTTACCGGCACCAAGCTGACCAAGTCGGCGCTTCGGGGATCCAACCTCTCCGGGGGACGACTGGACCGGGCCAACCTGGACCGGGCCGATCTCGGCAACTCCAACCTGAGCCGGGCCATAATGCGCAATGCCAAGCTGCGCAGAACGCGGCTCACCGGGGCCAACCTGGGTGATGCAGAGCTGGCCGCAGTCGAGATGACCGGAGCAGACCTCTCAGGGGCCATGCTGGAGGGAGCGAGAATCACCAGGGAAGAAACCAGGCCGCGCTGCTCGGTATGCGGCTCTTTCCTGGACAGCGAAGGAATATGCCGACCATGTAAGCAGCAGGAAATCGGGGCCCTCATCCTGGCAAGGAGGTCCCGCCCTATTTACTTCACCCTGTTCCTGAGCCTGCTGGCCGGTCCTTTGAACTTCGTGTTTACCCCTCTTTTCGCGGTATCGCTTAGCAAGGCGGGCAGCTTCGAGAGCTGGGTCTTGGAGACGGGCTTCACCATTGGAGTGGCACTGTCTGCACTTGCTTTTCTGGCGGGCTTTCTGACTTCCCGGAAAAGCGAGGGGCGCGAACGAAGACTATACGTGGCCAACTCCTTCCTCTCATGCCTAAACGTGGTCGTGCTCGCGGCATTGCTGGTAGGATTTTACATTATCGGGGTCCCCCTTTCAGGAGCAACGCCATGAGGGTCTTGCTTCACGTCTGCTGCGGGCCCTGCGCCGTCTACCCCGCGGATGCGCTCCGTGCGGAGGCAATGGAGGTCATGCTTTATTTCTTTAACCCCAACGTGCAGCCCTACCAGGAGTTCCAGCGGCGGTTGGAGGCCGCCCGCACTTTCGCCCGAAAGTCGGGCTTGAAGATGATCGAGGAGCCGCACTACGATCCGGAGGAATGGTTCCGGAGGATGGCTTTCCGCGAGTCCTTCCGCTGCCGGCTGTGTTACCACTGCCGCCTGGATGCTGCGGCACGGGTGGCCGCTCAAGGCAAGTTCGACGCTTTTTCCACCACCATCCTCTACTCCAAGATGCAGCACCACGACCTGGCACGCGAGATCGGGGAGGCCGCCGGCGAAGAGAGGGGCGTTCCTTTTCTGTATCGCGACTTCCGGAGAGGATGGAAAGAGGGGATTGAGAAGAGTAAGGCAATGGAGCTTTTCCGCCAGCAGTACTGCGGTTGCATCTACAGCGAGCGGGACCGTTTTCTAGGCGCTCCGGCCAAATACAAAGACGGGGGATCAGGATAATCATGGAGATGTTGTCACAGATGCCCCTGCCGGATTTTCCCGTGCTTTTATCGGTCACAATCGTGGTTGTAGGGCTTCTTTTCATTTTTTTTCTTGCCCTTTACCGCGAAGAGAGAGAGCTCGCCCAGTCCAGCAAGGTCAGGCTGGAGGGCAAGAGCCAGCGCTGGATCGAGAAGAAGGTCCAGGAGCTGATCCGGGTCGAGGCCTTCCGGGTGGCCGGTGACTTACAAAGCCACATGAACCGGTTCGAGGAAGCGGCCGAGCTTTACCAGAAGGGGGGCAACCTGAAGCGGGCCGCAGAGAGCTACCTTGCCGCGGGTAGAAAGTCGGAAGCCGCCGAGGCTTACCTGCAAAGCCGGAATTACAAGCGGGCCGCAGAGCTGTTTTTAGAAGCCGGGGTTTTTGACCGGGCTGCCCGGGCGAACCTCGAGGCCGGCGATATTATTCAAGCCGCCCAGATTTACGAGCGGGGGGGCAGCTTTGACAAGGCTGCCGAAATCTACCTCGAACAGGGGCTGTTCCGCAAGGCGGCCCGCATATACGAGTCAAAGCACGAGTGGAGCCGGGCCGCGGACGCTCTGTGGCGTTGTTACAGCCAGGAGCGGGCCCGTCTTCCCGAAGACATAGCCGAGGCCGACAGCATGCCGCAGCGGCTTCTTTCCCGCCGGGCCGGCGACTTGTTTTTCAAGGCGGGCCGGTACGAGGACGCGGTCGAGGCATACCGTGCCGGCGGCTGGAGCTTGCAGACCGCCCGTACGCTGGAGAGCGGGGAGAGCTTCGACCAGGCGGGCGAGGAGTATCTCAAGGCGGGCGAGAACCTGAAGGCGGCGGAGTGTTTCGAGAAGTCGGGCAGGCTCTCCGAGGCTGCTCGTCTCCGCGCGCATTATTACCTGGGTCTTGGCAAGGATCGCGAGGCCTTGCCCTACCTGGAGGAGGCGGGCGATTATCAACAGGCGGCAAGTATCTACCAGAGGTTTTCAGAATGGGAAAAGGCCGCCCTTAACTTCGAGAAGGCCGAAGATTTCCGTGAAGCAGGGGCCATGTACGGGGCCGCGGGCGATAGTGACAATGCCGCCCGCCTGCTGGAGCAGGCCGGCGACTACAAGGACGCCGCTGATTATTACGGCAAAGCCGGCAATAAAAGGGCTCGTGCGGATGCCCTGGACAAGGCCGGCGAGTACCTGGAAGCGGGCCGCACTTATATCGAAGAGGAGCTTTCCGACCAGGCTATCAGCGCTTTACAGAAAGTTGAAAGGGACGATCCCTCCTACAAGGAGGCCTGTTTTCTTCTGGGCGAGGTTTTCCGCGACAAACAGATGTATGACCTGGCCCGCCAGTACTTCCACCGTACGGTGGAGAACGAAGAGGTCTCCCGCAATAATCTCGACTACTACTACCAGTACGCTTTCTGCTCGGAGCAATTGGGCGAACAAGAGGAGGCTGCCGGGCTTTATGAACAGATACTGGTTCTGGACTTCCATTTCCGCGACGCTTCCGAGAGGCTTAACGCCATAAAGTCCGGCCGGACAGCGGTGGACACACCCAGCGGCGCGGACCAGGCAACCACCGTATCGCGGGAAAGCCTTGCCCCCTCCGGTGAGAGTCTGCAGCGTCCTTCCCGATATAACCTCCGGGAAGAAGTCGGCAGGGGAGGCATGGGCATAGTCTACAAGGCAGAGGACACCACGCTGGAGCGGATGGTGGCTTTCAAGGTCCTGCCCACCAACCTCCGGGACCATCCCCAGGCGCTTCGAAACTTCTTTCGCGAAGCCAAGAGCGCGGCCCGGCTTAACCATCCCCACATTGTAACGGTCTATGACGCGGGCGTGGAGGGAGACACTTACTACATCGCCATGGAGTTTATAGAAGGCGACACTGTAAAGGACATCTTAAACCGGGAGGCCTGCATCAATCCTCGCGCCATACTCATGATAGCCGGCCAGGTCTGCAAGGCCCTCGAGTACGCCCACGGCAGGAGGGTGGTCCATCGCGACATAAAAAGTTCCAATATCATGTGGACCCCCGAGAAGCAGGTAAAGATCATGGACTTCGGGCTGGCCAAGGTGCTCGAAGAGGTCAAAGGATACCAGACAATAGCATCGGGAACTCCCTACTACATGAGCCCCGAACAGGTGCTCGGAAAGGACATAGACCATCGCACCGATATCTACTCGCTGGGAGTGACCATGTTCGAGATGACCACCGGCAAGCTGCCTTTCATGCACGGAGACGCAACCTATCACCACGTCCATACGCCCCCACCGGAGGCCAGAGAGAAAAACCCCGACGTACCCGAAGAGCTCAACCGCATCATCCTCCAATGCATGCAAAAAGACCCCAATGACCGCTTCGAGAACGCAAGGGAGCTGTTCAACGCACTGCGGAGCGTGGCAGTTAAATAATGGATCGCAGACCCCATAACTTTTAAAAACCATCGTAAGCGTCCGGCCAACTGCCCCTCATAATCGGAGAGCATATTGCATATGAATAGCGGATGCAACGGGGGGGGCTGCGACATGAAAGGGGGGCAGATGGAACGACGGCGTCCCTGGGAGCGCGGGCGTCCCGCCCGCTTTTATCTGCGGCCGAGACAACCGCGTTCCCAGCTTGAAAATGCGTGAGGGGTCAGATTTTTACAATTAAGTTTATCGTACTTTTCGGAGAGAAGGAGCCCGCCAAGCGAGCTTGCCGGCAGAGAAAGCGAAAGCAAGCTTTCGCAGTCCGATATCCGGAATTTGCAGTCCGATATCCGGAATTTGGAGTGCGGTGGCTTGCCGCCGCTTTTCTTCCCGAGAGCTTGCTCTCGGGGAAGGTGGAGTATGGCAACAAAGAAGGCAAACAGTTTATGTCTCCCCCTGCGCTCCAACGGAGCGCTGTAGATTAGCCAGGGGTTTCAAACCCTGGTGAAAGGGGAGCCCCGTGTCCGCCGTCCTCACGGGACGCTGTAAACCTCGACGGCAGGCTGCGCCCGGCAAGCGAACTTGCCGGGGGGGGAAAGCGAAAGCAAGCTTTCCTGTCTGCGTGCCTGTCTGTCTTGTCGGCACAGGCAGGCGGGCACGCACAGGCAGGCAGGTTCACCGGGAAAGCGGCCCCAAAAGCTGTACCAGTTCTCGCCCGGTTGCGGATCAAGATAAATCAATCGAGGTTTACAGTGCAACGAAAAAAACAACCCCCTCGCCGCGTTCAGCCCAAAAGCCTACTTGCCGCGAGGGGGGCTTTCATATTCGGCCCGGCTCAAAATACCGGTGCAGTAATGAGGCCGGGGACTGATGAGGCCCACTCCCTGCTTGAACATCACGGGGATTATTTTACGAGGTCATCGGGGTCCAACTCGGCTTGTTTGATGATGGACTTGAGAGTTTTGGGCTTGAGGATTTCATTGCCATGCACTGGCACGGTCACATATCCATCAAGTCCGGGTCTTGCGTAGATGTGGTGACTGCCCTTTACTCTTTTCAGGAGAAACCCGTGTTTCTCCAGGATAGAGCACATCTCCTTGCCGGTGATGCGGGCGAGTTTCGGACTCATGCGGCGATGATGACTTTGAACCGGCCTTCCGGCTCTTCTTCGACCGGGATGTCCTTGCCGTCCTCTTTCAGGCATTCGATATGACCGGCGATGGCCTCTCGGGCACGCTCCAGGGTTTGGTCCAAAGTCTCTCCCTGCGTGACGCACCCGGGCAAGGAAGGCACAATCGCAGTATAGCCTCCCTCTTCATTGTCCGGGTAAAGTTCCACGGTAAAGCGATATGGTTCCATGATACCAGCCTTTTAGAAAAAGATTAACGGATGAAAAGGGTCCCGTCAAGATGGAGAAGATGAAACCACTGATCTCATGCATCATACGCCTTCCGGACAGCAGGAAGCTTATTTTTCATTTTTCAAAAAAATTTCGAATGGGGGGCACCCCCCCCCTGTCTGCGTGCGGCACGCACAGGCAGGCATACCCCCCCAAAGGGTAAAAGGGAAAAAGTATCAAAGCGTAATCAGTCCCGAGCGCAACGAAAGCCGAGGTAGCTGAGCCGATTAGTCGAACCGTAGCCGTTCCGGACCGCTACGCGCAGGGAGTCCGGAGGGAAGAGCCAAGCGCCGCCGCGCACAACGCGAGTCGCTCCCGTATCAGGGCCGGGTGGGTCGTTGGTCGGGCTCACGCTGTAGTAATCGCCCTGATACCAGTCATTCACCCACTCCCAGACGTTGCCGGACATGTCGTAAAGGCCGTAGCCATTGGCCGGATAACTACCAACCTGGTGGGTATCGTTATCAAGTCCACCGTAGTCCCAGCAATCATCGTTTGAATCACCCCTTTCATAACAAGCATCGGAACAGGATATAGTGTCTCCATGTGGATATCTCTTACCAGCCAGCCCGCCACGGGCCGCGTACTCCCACTCCGCCTCGGTGGGGAGCCTCTTGCCCGCCCAGGTGCAGTAATCGGTGGCCTGGTTCAAGTCCACGTAGATTACCGGATAGTTGTCATAGTCCGGGTTACCGTAATAAGGATCTCGGGTTTCACTGTACGAATATTTCGGCGCGGTGCAGTCGCCCGCGTCCACGCAGGCCTCGTACTCGGCGTTGGTCACTTCGTGCACGTCCATGTAGAAGTCCGAGGTGATGCAGACTTCATGCACCGGAAGCTCATTGCTTCCTCCCTCGTCAAAATGGTCGCCCATGTCGAAACAGCCCGCGGGGATCATAACCGTCCCTGGATAGCATGCATCTTCATCAATTATTCCGTAGCCAGCATCATCCCCCGGGCACTGGTTGTCCACCCCGTCGCACAGCTCGGGCGCGCCAGGATATATGGTGGAGTCCCCGTCATCGCAATCCGGGCCGTTTCTGGTGGTGTAGGCATCGCAGTTGTCGAAGTAGGCGTCGCTGTCCCCGTCAAGGCAGGTGGCGCATGAAACCCAATTGTCCACATCACCGTCATTACAGTCCGGCCCCGGAGCACAATCGTCTCCGTAACCGTCGCCGTCATTATCCACACAATTGCAATACTCATCGATCTGTCCGTAGCCGGGATCTCCCGGGCACTGGTTGTCGATCCCGTCGCATAATTCCGGAGCGCCAGGATATATCGATGCAGTTCCGTCATTGCAATCAACAGTGTTGCCTGATTTGAGATATGAATCTCCATCCCAGTCAGGGGTTCCTACAAATTCTCCCAATACAATGCTATCCATGTTTAAAGCACTAAGGGCATAGGGCACGCTGCTTATTCTGGAACGCGGCAACATCTCACCGTCTGAATTAACTTCAATACCCATCCAGACATCCTTATGGTTCTTGAAAATATCGGCCAGAGTGCTCTCCGTGCCAGGAGTTATAGTACCTGAACCGATCAACACATTATAAATCCCGCCCGTCACCACCACGTCCTCCTGGAGCACGGT